>JBQTIS010000253.1:0-4541 GCA_052387895.1 Rhodospirillales bacterium
CGGACCGTCACCGTGGTTTCGCCGCCCGACAGCAGCACGCACGGCGCCTTGGCCGGCTGGCCGTGGCAACGGACCTGGCGCGCGATGCCGGCATGGACGGCGGCGACGTGCCGCGCCTCGCCCTCGATCGCGTCGCCCAGGACGACCGGCGCTATGCCGGCTCCGCGCGCGATTTTGGCCGCCGCCATCAGCGAGGCTTGCGGCGCGGCGATCAGATGCGTTTCGCAGCGCTTCAGGCGCCGGTCGCCGGGCTTGGGCGTCTCCTCGGCCGCTTCGGACAGATGGCGCACGACCGAGGCGGGCGCGTCGATTTGGTAGCGCTGGATCAGCGCGCGGGCGTCGGCGAAGGTCGTCGGGTCGGGCACGGTAGGGCCGGAAGCGATCACATCAGGATCGTCGCCCGGCACGTCGGAGATCAGCAGCGACACGAAGCGCGCGGGATAGGCGGCGACCGCGAGCCGCCCGCCCTTGATCGCGGAGAGGTGCTTGCGCACGCAGTTCATCTCGGAAATGTTGGCGCCGCTGAGCAACAGCGCCTTGTTGACGGCCTGCTTGTCGGCCAGCGTCAATCCCGCGGCGGGCAACGCCATCAGCGCCGAGCCGCCGCCCGAGATCAGGCAGATCACCAGGTCGTCCCGGGTAAGCCCCTTGACCGTTTCGAGAATCCGTTTCGCCGCCCGTTCGCCGTTGGCGTCGGGCACGGGATGCGCCGATTCCGCGACCTCGATCTTCCGGCATGGCATGGAATAGCCGTAGCGCGTGACCACCAGGCCCGCGAGCGGCCCCTTCCAATGCTTCTCCAGCGCCGCAGCCATGGCGGCCGAGGCCTTGCCCGCGCCCACGACCACAGTGCGGCCCCGGGGCTTCCGGGGCAGGAATTTCGCCAGCACCAGGTCGGGCTGCGCCGCGGCCACCGCCGCGTCGAACATCGCGCGCAGCAGCCCGGCCGGACCGCGCCTCACGAAATCAGCCCCGCGCGCTGCTGGGCGCGGTAGGGCTGGAACCAGGCGAGCGTCTCGGCGGTCGGCCGCTCGGGCTTGTACTCGGCGCCGACATGGCCGTGGTATTTGAGTCGGTCCAAGAGCGCGAACAGGAAAGGACAGTTGATCTCGCCGGTGCCCGGCTCGAGACGTCTTGGCGCATCGGCCATCTTGATATGTCCGATGATCGGCAGGCGACGCTCGACCGTCGCCGCCAGGTTTCCTTCCATCACCTGCATGTGGAAGAAATCGTATTGCAGCCTCAGGTTCGGCACCTTGGCGGCCTCGATGATGCGCGCCGCCTGCTTCGACTTGCAGAGATAGTAGTTGGGCACGGACGGACGGCTGAGCGGCTCGATCAGGATCTCGATGCCGACCCTGGCCGCCTCTTTGCCGGCGTGGCGCAGATTGTCGATGAACACGCGGTCGAGGTCTTCCTCCGCGGCGCCGGCGGGCCAGATCCCGGCCATGACGTGCAGTTTCTTGCAGCCCACCGCCCGCGCGTAGTCGATCGCCAGCGTCACCTGGTCGCGGAACTCGGCCTGGCGGCCCTCGATGCAGCCCAGTCCCCGCTCGCCTTTGTCGGCGTCGCCTGGCGGCGTGTTGTGCAGCACCACGGGCAAGCGCAGCTCGCGCTGCGCCGCGGCCAGGTCGCGTCTGTCGAGCGCATAGGGGAACTGATACTCGACCGCCGTGAAGCCGCAGGCCGCCGCGGCCGCGAAGCGCTCAAGAAACGGAATTTCCTGGAATAATGTGCTGAGATTGGCCGAGAAACGCGGCACCGCTGGCCCCCTTGGCTCGCCGCTAGCCCTTGAACGCCTTGACCAGGGCGTCGGTCGCGTTGACCAGAAGCCCGGCGTCGCTGCCCACGGCGCAGAAATTGGCGCCCAGTTCGATGAACCGCTTGGCGTCGTCCCGGTTGGGCGTGAGGATGCCCGCCGACTTGCCGGTCTTGCGGATGCGCCTGATCGCGCCCTCGATCGCCTTCAGCACTTCGGGATGGCGCGCGTTGCCGAGATGGCCCATCGAGGCCGACAGGTCGGCCGGGCCGATGAAAATGCCGTCGAGCCCGTCGAGCTTGCCCATCGCCTCGATCCGGCCGAGCGCCTCGGCGGTTTCGGCCTGCACCAGCACGCACATCTCGCCATCGGCCTTTTGCGCGTAGTCGGCAATGCGGCCGAAGCGCGTGGCGCGCGCGTTGGTGGCCACCCCCCGCACGCCGCGCGGCGGATAGCGCACGGCCTTGACCGCCTTGGCGGCCTCGTCCTCGTTCTGCACGAACGGCACCAGCACCGAGGTGACGCCCACGTCCAATAGGCGCTTGATTAGCACTGCGTCGTTCCACGCCGCGCGCACCACCGCCGGGGTCGCCGCGCCCTGGATCGCCTGCAGCAGCTGCATCACCTGGAACGGGTCGTTGGGCGCGTGTTCGGTGTCGATCAGAAGCCAGTCGAAGCCGGCGTCGCCCAGAATTTCGGCGCCGATCGGGCTGCACAGGCTGCACCAAAGCCCGATCTGCGGCCGGCCCGAGGCGAGCCCACGCTTGAACGCGTTCGGCTTCAGCTGCATCGAGGAATTCCCCCGCTACCCGGCCGCCGGCTGGCGGCGGCTGAATCTCTGCCACGCCAGCGCCATGGCGGCCATGCCGTAGCCGATCAGGTCGGTGACGATATTGGGGTCGATCAGCAGCAGCGCCGCGGCGACGCACCAGCCCCGCTCCCACCCCGCGAGGCGCCGCAGGAAATACCCGTGCAGTCCGGCGGCCAGAAACATGACGCCGAGCGTGGCCGATGCGGTGGCGAGCATCGTGTCGGTCCACGAGCCGATCAGAAGAATCGCCGGCTGATAGACGAAGGCGAAGGGCACCAGGAACCCGGCCGCGCCCACGCGCACCGCCGCCCAGCCGCTGGCCCAGAGGTCCGACTTGGCGAGGCTGGCCGCCGCGTACACGGCCAGCGCCACCGGCGGCGTGATCGCCGAAAGGATGGCGAAGTAGAACGCGAACATGTGCGCCGCCGGCACCGGCGCGCCCAGCTTGATGATCGCCGGCACCAACAGCGCCGTCATCACGATATAGGCGGGCGTCGTGGGCATGCCCATGCCCAGCACGATGCCGGCGATCGCGGTCAGCGCCAGCGCGGCGAACAGGCTGTTCTGCGCCAGCGCCACCACGAACTGGGTGAACACGATGCCGAGCCCGGTCAGCGACACCACGCCGATCACGATGCCGGCCGAGGCGCAGGCCATCGCCACCGATAGCGCGTTCTTCGACCCGTCGATCATCGCCCCGGCCAGGTTCCGCGGAATAACCGTGACGCGCGAGTTGGCGCGCAGCGCCGCCACGGGAAAGCAGGCCAGCGTGCCCGCCAACGCGCAGAGCGGCGCGCTGTAGCCGGAATACATCAGGGTCAGGATCACCAGCACGGGGATGAACAGATGTCCGTGCTCCTTCAACACCGCGACGAGGCGCGGCAGGTCGGCGCGCGGCACCCCGATGAGGCCCAGGCGCTTGGCCTCGAAATGCACCGCGGCGAAGCAGGCGACATAGTAAAGGATCGCCGGAATCAGCGCCCACAATGTGACCTGCACGTAAGAGACCTGAAGGAATTCGGCCATCACGAAGGCGGCCGCGCCCATGATCGGCGGCATGATCTGCCCGCCGGTCGAGGCGACCGCTTCCACCGCCGCCGCGAATGCCGGCTTGAAGCCCGTGCGCTTCATCAAGGGGATGGTGATCGGCCCGTCCACCATCACGTTCGCCACCGCACTGCCGGAAATCGTGCCGAACAGCGACGAGCTGATGACCGACACCTTGCCCGGGCCCCCGGCGGTGTGGCCGGTCAGCGACAGCGCGAAGTCCATGAACAGCTGCCCGGTGCCCGTGCGCTCCATGAAGCTGCCGAAGATCACGAAGATCATCACGAAGGTGGCCGAGACGCCCAGCGTCGGTCCGAATATCCCTTCGGTGGTCAGGTAGAGTTGGTCCATCAGCCGCATCGGCTCGACCTGGGCGATGAACAGCGCGTAAACCAGGAACACGACCGCCGTTACCGGCAGCGCCAGGCCGATCACCCGCCGCGTGCCTTCGAGCACGAGGGCGACCAGCAGCACGCCCAGCACGACGTCGGACGGGTACAGGTCGTCGACGTAATAGATGCGGTTGACGATGTAGGCGTAGTTGAAGAACAGGTAGAGAATGGCGACGGCTGACACCGCAAGAAGCAGGTAATCGAGCAGATCGGGCGGGGTTCCGTCGGATTCGCCGCCCCGGCGGAACCACAGGAACACCAGCGTGATCGCGAACAGCAGATGCGTGCCGCGGAACAGGATCGCCTCGGGCGCGCCGGTGGCGATCACGTACATGTGGTAGAGCGCCATCGCCACGGCGATGACGCTGGCCAGCGCGCGCACGAGGCCCGCGTGGGTCGACTCGACCCGGAATGGATTGCCGGTCGTCACAGGAAAACCCGGGTTGTCTGGAACGGGCGGGGCGGGGCCGCGTCCGCCCCCCCCGCCGTCCGCTCACTTCACCGCGCCCACGTCCGTGTACTACTTGCCGGC
>JBQTIS010000254.1:0-5203 GCA_052387895.1 Rhodospirillales bacterium
AACCTGGGTCAACATCGACCGCGAGGGCGTGTTCTACGGCCAGTGCTCGGAGCTGTGCGGCGTCAACCACGCCTATCTGCCGATCGCGGTCGAGGCAGTGAGCAGGGAGAAGTTCGCCGCCTGGATCGAGCAGCAGAAGAAGGCTGCGGCCGCAGCGTCGGACAAACCGCAACTCGCAGAGCAGGCGAAGGCGCAGAGGTGACGACTTGCGCCTGGTCATTTCCATATTCCGTCATGCCCGGACTTGATCAGGGCATCCCCGCCGATGTTTTGAAGGCAGCGTGGATGGCCGGGTCGGGCCCGGCCATGACGAACTTAGACAACCATCGCCGAACGCCAGCCGCGGTCTGCGGCTGAGGATCTAAGGGGACGACCATGGGTTACTTCAGCGCTCACGCCGAACACGCCGAGCACGGCCACGGCCACCCGACAGGATGGCGGCGCTGGCTCTATTCCACGAACCACAAGGACATCGGCACGATGTACCTGGTGTTCGCGGTCTGCGGTGGCCTCATCGGCGGGTTGTTCTCGATCCTGATGCGCATCGAGCTTCAGGACCCGGGCGTGCAGTTTCTGATCGGGCCGGACGGCGGCCCCGACGGACAGCTGTGGAACATGATCGTCACCGCGCACGGCCTGATCATGGTGTTTTTCCTGGTCATGCCGGCGATGATCGGCGGATTCGGCAACTGGATCGTGCCGCTGATGATCGGCTCGCCCGACATGGCGTTCCCGCGCATGAACAACATCAGCTTCTGGCTGTTGGTGCCGTCGTTCCTGCTGCTGTTGGGATCGGCCTTCGTGGGCACGGGGGCGGGCACCGGCTGGACCATCTATCCGCCCCTGGCCTCGGCGCTCGGCCATCCCAACGCGTCGGTCGACATGGCGATCTTCAGCCTGCACCTGGCGGGCGCGTCGTCGATCATGGGCGCGATCAACTTCATCACCACGATCTTCAACATGCGCGCGCCGGGCATGACGCTGCACCGCATGCCGCTGTTCGTGTGGTCGATCCTGGTGACCGCGTTCCTGCTGCTGTTGTCGATGCCGGTGCTGGCGGGGGCCATCACCATGCTTTTGACCGACCGCAATTTCGGCACCACGTTCTTCGACCCGGCCGGCGGCGGCGACCCGGTGCTGTTCCAGCACCTGTTCTGGTTCTTCGGCCATCCCGAGGTCTACATTCTTATTTTGCCGGGCTTCGGCATGATCAGCCAGATCGTCTCGACCTTCTCGCGCAAGCCAGTGTTCGGCTATCTCGGCATGGCCTACGCGATGGTGGCGATTGGGTTCGTCGGCTTCGTGGTGTGGGCGCACCACATGTACACCGCCGGCATCGACGTCGACACGCGCGCCTATTTCACCGCCGCCACCATGGTGATCGCGGTGCCTACGGGGGTGAAGATCTTCTCGTGGATCGCCACGATGTGGGGCGGGTCGTTGAAGTTCGACACGCCGATGCTGTGGGCGATCGGCTTCATCTTCCTGTTCACGGTCGGCGGCGTGACCGGCGTGGTGCTGGCCAACGCGGGGATGGACATCGCCATGCACGACACCTATTACGTCGTGGCGCATTTTCACTACGTGCTCAGCCTGGGCGCCGTATTCGCGATCTTCGCCGGCTTCTACTACTGGATCGGCAAGATGTGCGGGCGCAAGTACAACGAGACGCTGGGCCGCATCCATTTCTGGATGACCTTCGTCGGCGTGAACCTGACCTTCTTCCCGATGCACTTCTCGGGGCTCTCGGGCATGCCGCGGCGCTACATCGACTATCCCGACGCGTTCCACGGCTGGAACCTGATCTCCTCGCTCGGCTCCTACATCTCGGCTGCCGGCATCGTGCTGTTCATCTACATCGTCTACCGCACCTTCACCGCTGGCGAGAAGGCCGAGAACAACTACTGGGGCGCCGGCGCCACCACGCTGGAGTGGACGTTGCCGAGCCCGCCGGCCTTCCACTCCTACGAGGAGCTGCCGCGCGTCGAGCCGGAAAAGGCGCACTGAGGAAGCCGGCGTGGCTGCAACAACCGCAATCGTCATGCCCAGGCTTGTCCCGGGCTTCCACGTCCCGCCCAGCGGCATTGTGCCGCCACGGTCGACGTGGATGGCCGGAACAAGTCCGGCTATGACGGAACAGGGGTGAAGCCTAAGCCCTATGTCCGAGCTGTCGATGAACACGGCAGTCCGTGCCCCCGCCTTCGCGAACGAGGCGGGCGTCGGCGATTTCGTCGAGCTGTTGAAGCCGCGCGTCATGTCGCTGGTGGTGTTCACGGGCTTCGCCGGGCTCTATCTCGCGCCGGGTGCGATGCATCCGTTCCTGGCCGGGGTGGCGGTGCTGGCGATCGCGGTCGGCGCGGGCGCGGCCGGGGCCATCAACATGTGGTACGACCGCGACATCGACGCGGTCATGGAGCGCACGCGCGCGCGGCCCGTGCCCGCGGGGCGGATCGAGCCGGGCGACGCGCTCGGCTTCGGCGTGGCGCTGGCGCTGATGTCGGTGATGGTGATGGGCCTAGCGGTCAATTACGCCGCCGCCGCGCTGCTGGCGCTGACCATCGGTTTCTACGTCTTCGTCTATACCGCGTGGCTGAAGCGCCGCACGCCGCAGAACATCGTCATCGGCGGCGCCGCGGGTGCGTTTGCGCCGATGATCGGCTGGGCCGCGGCCACGGGCGAGGTGGGCTTGGGCGCGTTGGCGCTGTTCCTTCTGGTTTTCATGTGGACGCCGCCGCATTTCTGGGCGCTCGCCCTGGTCCGGAACGACGACTACCGCCGGGCCGGCGTGCCGATGCTGCCGGTGGTGGCGGGCCAGGCCGAGACCAAGCGCCAGATCCTGATCTACGCGCTGCTGCTGGCCCCGCTGTCGCTCGGCCCCTACGCGCTGGGCGTGGCGGGAGCGATCTACGTCGCCGTGGCCGCCGCCATGGGCCTCGGGTTCGTCGGCTTGGTGCTGCGTCTAATGCGCGACCGGGAGAACCGGACCGCGATGCAGGTATTCGGCTTCTCGATCCTCTACCTGTTCGTGCTGTTCGCGGCGATGATCGCCGACCGGGCGCTCAACGGCGCGCCCGCTTCGTGGCCGCTTATTGGGCCATTGGGCGGATGACGGGCGAGGGGGATGGCAAGTGGCAGGACCAGGCGCACCGCCGGCAACGGCGCAAGAATGTGGCGCTGATGCTGGTGCTGGCGGCCTTCGTGGCGCTGCTCTACCTCATCACCATCGTGCGGATGGGCGGCAACGTGATCAAGGGCATTTGAGGCGGTAGCGATGGGCGCCAATAACACCATGCGGGCGCGCAACCGGCGGGTCGGGCTGACCCTGACCGGCATCGTCGCGTCGATGGTGGCGTTGAGTTTCGCCTCGGCGCCGCTCTATCGCCTGTTCTGCCAGGTCACGGGCTTCGGCGGGGCGACCGTGCGCGCCGACCGGGCGCCGGCCCAGGCGCTGGATCGCGTCGTCACCGTGCGCTTCAACGCCGACACCGATTCCGGCCTGCCCTGGGAATTCAAGCCCGCGCAGCGCGAGATCAAGGTCAGGCTGGGCGAGCTGGCGCTGGCCTTCTACACCGCGCGCAACCTTTCGGGCGAGGCGGCGGTGGGCACGGCGACGTTCAACGTCACGCCCGAAAAGGCCGGCGGCTATTTCGACAAGCTGCACTGCTTCTGCTTCGACGAGCAGAAGCTTGGGCCCGGCCAGACCGCCGATCTGCCCGTCAGCTTCTTCGTCGATCCGGCGATGGCGAATGAACGCAACCTGGACGACGTCAACACCATCACCCTCAGCTACACCTTCTTCCGCGCCAAGGGCGAACCGGCGCGCGCCAGCGCCGCGCCCGCCGCCGCATCCATCGCCGCGCCCATCGCCACGGGGCCGGTGAACTGAATATCAGGGGAGACAGATAGAGATGGCCGAGACAGCGCACGCGCCGAAGCACCCGTATCACCTGGTCGATCCCAGCCCCTGGCCTGCGGTGGGCGCGACCGCCGCCGGGCTGATGGCGCTCGGCGCGGTGATGTACATGCACCCCGACATGTTCGGCAAGGGCCTCGAGCCGATCATGAAGGCGACCGGCGCGTGGAAAATCCTGCCCGGCACGATCGGCGTGCTGTTCACCATGTGGATGTGGTGGCGCGACGTGATCGACGAGGCCACGTTCAAGGGCAACCACACCCCCGTCGTGCGCCTGCACCACCGCTACGGCATGGCGCTGTTCATCGCCTCCGAGGTGATGTTCTTCGTCGCCTTCTTCTGGGCGTTTTTCGACGCGGCGCTGGCGGTGCGCACCGGCGTGTGGCCGCCCAAGGGCATCGTGCCGTTCGAGGCGTTCCACCTGCCCTTCATGAACACGCTGATCCTGCTCACCTCGGGCTGCACCGTCACCTGGGCGCATCACGCGCTGATCGAGGGCGACCGCAAGGGGCTGCTGCAAGGCCTGGCGCTGACCATCCTGCTCGGCGTCGCATTCACCAGCCTGCAGGCCTACGAGTACAGCCACGCCGCTTTCAGCTTCAAGGAAGGCATCTATCCCTCGACCTTCTTCATGGCCACGGGCTTCCACGGCTTCCACGTCATGATCGGCACCACGTTCCTGACCGTGTGCTGGTTCCGCGCCTGGAAGGGCCACTTCAAGCCCGAGCATCATTTCGGCTTCGAGGCCGCTGCCTGGTACTGGCACTTCGTCGACGTGGTGTGGCTGTTCCTGTTCGTCGTGATCTATTGGTGGGGCAGCTGAGTCCGGCCCCGGTTTCCCCCTTCGCCGCGGGGCTCATGTGCCGCTGTCCGCGCTGCGGCGTGGGCAAGCTGTTCCGGGGCCTTCTGAGCGTGGCGCCGGTCTGCGCGTCCTGCGGGCTCGATCTCAAGAAAGAGGACAGCGGCGACGGCCCGGCCGTGTTCGTGATCCTGATCCTGGGCGCCGTGGTAGTCGGCCTCGCCATCATGGTCGAGGTCGCGTTCCACCCGCCAGACTGGGTGCATTTCGTGCTGTGGCCGCCGGTGATCCTGGCGGGTGCGCTCGGGTTGCTCCGGCCGTTCAAGGCCACGCTGATCGCGCTGCAATACCGCCACAGGCAGCTCTAGGGTCAAAACCCGATTAGGTCGTTGATTTTCTGGGGCTATGGTGATTCAACGGTTCTCTCTTTGATGGGAGGATCCGTTGAACGGAGTGTTTTGGCTTTCCGATCCCGCCTGGACGGCGATCAA
>JBQTIS010000255.1:0-8595 GCA_052387895.1 Rhodospirillales bacterium
CCAGAAGATCGCCACCCACACCATCGCGGTCCTGGTGGACAACACGCCCGGCATCCTGGCGCGCGTGGTGGGGCTGTTCTCGGGCCGCGGCTACAACATCGAAAGCCTGACCGTGGCCGAGGTGGACCACGCGGCCAACATCTCGCGCATCACCGTCGTCACCTCGGGCACGCCGATGATCATCGAGCAGATCAAGAACCAGCTCGGGCGCCTGGTGCCGGTGCACACCGTGCACGATTTGACCGAGGAGGGCCCGCATGTCGAGCGCGAGCTGATGCTGGTGAAGGTGGCGGGCACCGGCAACCAACGCGTCGAGAGCCTGCGCATCGCCGACATCTTCCGCGCCCGCGTGGTGGATTCGACCGCCGAGTCGTTCGTGTTCGAGGTCACCGGCTCGTCCGAGAAGCTGACGGCGTTCATCAACCTGATGGAGCCCCTGGGCCTGGCCGAGGTCAGCCGCACCGGGGTGGTGGCGATCTCGCGCGGGGCCGGCGCGATCATGAAGCGCGGCGAAAGCGACTGAACGGGAAGAACAACGGAATTCTTAGGGGAGCATCCGATGCGCGTTTACTACGACCGCGACGCCGACGTTAACCTGATCAAGGGCAAGAAGGTGGCCATCATCGGCTACGGCAGCCAGGGCCACGCCCATGCGCTGAACCTGCGCGACAGCGGCGTGAAAGAGGTCGCCATCGCGCTGAGGCCCGGTTCGCCCTCGGCCGAGAAGGCCAAGCTGGCGAACTTCAAGGTGCAGGCGCCGGCCGAGGCCGCGAAATGGGCCGACGTGATGATGGTGGTCACGCCCGACGAGCTGCAGGCGGCGCTGTGGCGCGACGACCTGAAGAACAACATGAAGCAGGGCGCGGCCATCGCCTTCGCCCACGGCTTCAACATCCATTTCCGGCTGATCGAGCCCAGGCCCGATCTGGACGTGTTCATGATCGCGCCCAAGGGGCCGGGCCACACCGTGCGCTCGGAATACGTGCGCGGCGGCGGCGTGCCCTGCCTGGTGGCGGTGGAGAAGAACCCCAGCGGCAACGCGCTGGAGATCGCTCTCTCCTACGCCTCGGCCATCGGCGGCGGGCGGTCGGGCGTGATCGAGACCACGTTCAAGGAGGAATGCGAGACCGACCTGTTCGGCGAGCAGACCGTGCTGTGCGGCGGCCTGTGCTCGCTGATCATGACCGGCTATGAAACGCTGGTCGAGGCGGGCTATGCGCCCGAGATGGCGTATTTCGAGTGCCTGCACGAGGTCAAGCTGATCGTCGATTTGATCTACGAGGGCGGCCTCGCCAACATGCGCTATTCGATCTCGAACACCGCGGAGTACGGCGACTACACGCGCGGCCCGCGCCTGATCGACGAGCGGGTGAAGGCCGAGATGAAGCGGATCCTCGACGACATCCAGTCCGGCCGCTTCGCCAAGGAATGGGTGATCGAGAACGTCGCCGGCCAGCCCAGCTTCAAGGCCATGCGCAAGCGCGCGGCCGAGCACGAGATCGAGAAGGTCGGCGAGAAGCTGCGCGCGATGATGCCCTGGATCGCCAAGAACAAGCTGGTGGACAAGGCGCGCAACTGACGCCAAGCCGGGAACAGGTTGAAAGGGCGGCACAACGCGCCGCCCTTTTTTATCGCGCATATTGAACGTATTATATGTGTGAAATAGGTAAATTTCCCATTGACTCGGCGTAATGTCATATGTTTTCATCGTGAATACGGAATTGTTCTACAGTTTCTTCGCGGGATTTGACGGAGCAGCTTGCGCCGCGAGGGCCGCCCGGAACCGAGTGCCGGCCGGCCCGAACCAACCGCTAAAGCGCCACGAAGGTTCTTCGTGGTTCCGCCCCGGCGATGTGGACAGAGGGATGTGGAGAACTGCGATGACGACCAGGACCAAGACGACCGAGGACAGGTCAGGGTTCCGAAAGCCGGCACGGCGCTGTTGTAGCGGCGCCTGAAATCCCGCCGGGGCGACCCGGCACCGCACCGCCAGCGACGCAACCGACGCCGCGCGACGCACCGCGCGAGGGAGAAGCCATGTCCAAGGTTTACGTCATCCACGAGAACACGGAATGGGTGCTGCCGCTGAGGCAGGCCTTCGCCGAGCTCGGCACGCCCTACGAGGAATGGTACCTCGACGAGGGCACGCTGGATTTGCGCGAGCCCCCGCCCGAGGGCGTGTTCTACAACCGCATGAGCGCGTCGTCGCACACCCGCGGCCACCGCTTTTCCGCCGAGTACACCGGCGCGGTGCTGGCCTGGCTCGAGCGCCACAAGCGCCGGGTCGTCAACAACGGCGGCGCGCTGCGCCTGGAGATCAGCAAGGTCGCGCAGTATGAGGCGCTGGCCGAGCACGGCATCGTCACGCCCGAGACCGTCGCCGCGGTCGGCCGCCGGCACATCCGCCTGGCCGCCGAAGAGCTGGGCTTCCCCTTGGTGCTGAAGCACAACCGGGGCGGCAAGGGCCTGGGCGTGCGGCTGTTCCTGAGCGCGGCCGCCTTGAACGAGTACCTCGACGGAACCGAGTTCGAGGCGCCGGTCGACGGCATCACGCTGGCGCAGCGCTACATCAAGGCGCCGCAGCCCTTCATCACGCGCGTCGAGTTCGTCGGCGGCAAGTTCCTCTACGCCGTCAGGGTCGACACCAGCCAGGGCTTCCAGCTCTGCCCCGCCGACCAGTGCCAGGTGGAAACGCCGCCGCAATTGCGCGACGTGAGCCCGGCCAGCGCGCCCGCTGCGCGCTTCAGCATCGTCGAGGGGTTCGAGAGCCCATTGATCCCGCGCTGGGAACGGTTCCTGGCCGCCAACGGCGTCGGCATCGCCGGCATCGAGTTCGTGGTCGACGAGAACGGCCGCGCCTACACCTACGACGTCAACACCAACACCAACTACAACCCCGAGGCCGAGGCGCGGGCGGGCAAATACGGCATGCGCGCGATCGCCAAGCACCTGACCGGACTCCTGGAGGCGGCCCATGCCCGCGCCGCTTAGCGTAGCGGCGCCGAAGCGGGGCTGATCCGATGGACGCGCCCCTGCCCCAGCCCGCCAAGCTGTCGGAGGTCGAACGCATCAAGCTCGCCAGCCGGGCCTTGCGCGGCGACCTGGCCGAGCAGTTGCGCGCGGAGGCGGCCAGCTTCGACGACGCCGGCTACCAGCTGCTGAAATTCCACGGCACCTATCAGGGCTACGACCGCGACAGCGCCACCCAGCGCAAGCAGCAGGGCCTGGACAAGGAGTGGGAGTTCATGGTGCGCGCCCGCATTCCCGGCGGGCGGCTGACGGCCGAGCAATACCTGGCGCTGGACGATCTGGCCACGCGCTACGGCGGCGGCAGCTTGCGCATCACCACGCGCCAGGGCATCCAGTTCCATGGGATCGCCAAGGGCGATTTGAAGGCCGGGATCGCCGGCATCAACGCCGCGCTGCTGACCACGCTGGCGGCCTGCGGCGACGTGGTGCGCAACGTCACCGCCACGCCCGCCCCGATCGCCGACGCCGCGCATCGCCGCCTGCAGGACGACGCGCGGATGCTCTCGACCGCGCTGTTGCCGACAACCCGCGCCTATCACGAGATCTGGCTGGGCGAGGAGCGCGTGGCCGGTCCCGATGGGGCCGGCAACGCGCCAGACGAGTCCGATCCGCTCTACGGCGAGCGCTATCTGCCGCGCAAGTTCAAGATCGGCATCGCCACCCCCGACGACAACTCGATCGACGTGCTGACCAACGATCTGGGCATCGTGGCGCTGTTCGAGAACGACCGGCTTCTCGGCTACAACCTGGCGCTCGGCGGCGGGCTGGGCATGACCCACAACAAGCCCAACACCTATCCGCGCCTGGCGACGCCGCTGGTGTTCGTCGAGCGCGACGAGCTGCTGCGCGCGGTGAAGGCGGTCGTAGAATTGCAACGCGACCACGGCGAGCGCGGCGACCGCCGCCATGCGCGGCTGAAATACCTGGTGGACGACAAGGGCCTGGACTGGGTCAAGGACAGGCTGGAGGAGTATTTCGAGGCGCCGCTGGAGCCCGCGCGCCCGACCCGGCCGTTCCAGGTGCCCGACCACACGGGCTGGCACGCCCAGGGCGACGGGCGGTACTGGTACGGGCTCAGCATCGCCAACGGCCGCATCCGCGACCGCGACTTCGTGCAGATCCGCACGGCGCTGAGGCGCATCGTCGAGGCCCTCAAGCCCACGCCGATCCTGACCGCGACGCAGGACATATTGCTGGCCGACCTGCCCGCGGCGGCGCGGCCGCTGATCGAATCGATCCTGGAGCAGCACCGCGTGCCCCTGCCCGGCAAGCTGACGCCGCTTTCGCGCTGGGCGCTGGCCTGCCCCGCCTTGCCCAGCTGCGGCTTGGCGCTGAACGAGGCCGAGCGCATCCGCCCGGCGCTGGTGGCCGAGGTCGAGGCGGCGCTCAAGCGCGCCGGCATCGCCGAGGAGCGCATCAGCCTGCGCATCACCGGCTGCCCCAACGGCTGCGCGCGGCCCTATGCCGGCGAGATCGGTATCGTCGGCCGCACTGCGGCCGACTACGCGATCTTCCTGGGCGGCGATTTCGAGGGCACGCGGCTGAACCGCCGCGTGTTCGACCGGGTGAAGCTCGCCGACATCGCCGGCACGATCGAGCCGATCTTCCACGCCTTCGCCGCCGAGCGCGGCGAGCGCCAGAGCTTCGGCGACTGGTGCCACTTGCAGAGCGACGAGCGCTTGCGGGGCCTCGCGCAAAGGCTCGCGGCATGAGCGCGCTTCTACCCGTATCGCTGGACCTTTCGCGGCTGAGCGTGGCACTGGTCGGCGGCGGTCCGCGCGCGGAGCGGCGCCTGGGCCTGCTGGACGAGGCCGGCGCCGCGCGGCTGAAGGTGTTTTCCGCTCAGCCGACCACCGCGCTTTCGGCGCGGGCCGGCGACCGGCTGCGCCGCCGCCTGCCGGCGGCCGAGGATTTTCGCGGCGTCAATGTCGTGTTCGTCGCCGAGCTAAAGCCGGACGCGGCGCATGAAGTTGCGCAGCTCGCCCGCGCCGCCGGCGCGCTGGTCAACGTCGAGGACGTGACGGGCGCGTGCGATTTCCATTCCGCCGCCGTGGTGCGGCGCGGCGACCTGGCGCTGGGCATATCGACGAGCGGGCGCTGCCCGATGCTGGCGCGGGTGCTGAAGCAATGGCTGGAGCGCCTGCTGCCCAAGGATTTCGGCCGGACGCTCGACGCGCTGGCGGAAGAACGCCGGCGCCTCAGGGCCGAAGGCGCGGGCGCGCCGCCGCTGGAAGCGGCCGTGCTGGGCGCCACGGCGCCATTCGTTTCCCTGTCCCATGGGGCTTCGCCCCATCGGGCCGACGACGCAACCTGAACTTGAAGCTAGAAAGGAGTCCCCCATGGCGATTCAACTGGGCCAAGTGGCCCCCGATTTCACCCAGGCCTCGACCCAGGGCGAAATCTCGTTCCACAACTTCCTGGGTGAAGGCTGGGGCGTACTGTTCAGCCACCCCAAGGACTTCACGCCCGTGTGCACCACCGAGCTGGCCGAGGCCGCGCGGCTGAAGCCCGAGTTCGAGAAGCGCAACGTCAAGATCATCGGGCTTTCGGTCGACCCCACGGACTCGCACCGGAAGTGGGAAGGCGACATCAAGGAGACCCAGGGCACGGCGGTGAATTTTCCCGTCATCGCCGACGCCGACAAGAAGGTATCGAACCTGTACGGCATGATCCACCCCCAGGCCGACCCGGCGCTGACCGTGCGCAGCGTGTTCGTGATCGATCCGCAGAAGAAGGTGCGGCTGACCATCACCTATCCGCCCTCGACCGGCCGCAACTTCGCGGAGATCCTGCGGGTTATCGACAGCCTGCAACTGACCGACGCGCACAAGGTGGCCACGCCGGTGAACTGGAAACCGGGCGAGGACGTGATCATCGTTCCGTCCCTCAGCGACGAGGACGCCAAGAAGCGCTTCCCCGCGGGCTGGAAGACGCTGAAGCCGTACTTGCGGGTGGTGAAGCAGCCGCCGATCCCCAGCCAGCGCGCCTAACGCCTGGCTTGGCGACAGGCCGCGCGCCCGCCGGTTCCTCTCGGCATTCTCCTGGACGGGTGCGCGGCCGAACTTTCGAAGGACGAACGTGCCATGGACTTCACGATTTCAGGTCCGGTGGAAACAGATATCGGCGGCGGCGACGGCGGCGCCCCGCAGGGCGCCCCAAGAGCCGGGCGTGTAGCCCTGGTGGGCGCGGGGCCCGGCGATCCCGAGCTGCTGACGCTGAAGGCGCTTAAGCGCATCGAGCAGGCCGACATCGTGCTGCACGACGAGCTGGTCAGCGGCGCGGTGCTGGACCTGGTTCCGCCCAGGGCCGAGCGCGTGGCGGTGGGCAAGGCCAAGGGCAGCCACCGCCAGACCCAGGACCAGATCAACCGCGCGCTGGTGGCCGCCGCGCGGAGCGGCAGGCGGGTGGTGCGCCTCACGGGCGGCGACCCGCTGGTGTTCGCGCGCGCCGGCGAGGAGCTGGACTATCTGCGCCGCCACGGCGTGGAATGCGAGATCGTGCCGGGTGTGACGGCGGCGCTGGGCTGCGCGGCGGCGGCCGGGTTCCCGCTGACCGACCGGCGCGCCGCCTCGTCGGTGATCGTGGTGCCGGGCCACGGCAGGGACGGCGAGCCCGCGCCGGACTGGCGCGAGATCGCGGCCAAGCGCCGCACGATCGTGGTCTATATGGGCTTGAGCGTCGCGGACGCGATCGCCGAACGCCTGATCGCCGCCGGCCTTCCCGCGAGCACCCCCGCGGCGGTGATCGAGAACGGCACGCGGCCCGACCAGCGCGTCTCGACCGGCAGCCTGGGCCAGCTGGGCCGGCTTGCCGCGGCGCATGGCGAAGGCCCGGGATTGCTGATAATCGGCGACGTGGTGCGGCTTTCGCCGGCCTGGGCGCCGGCCGAGCCCGCCTGGACCGCCGCCTGGTAACACAGTTCTCCTTGACTTCGCCGCGCCGAAGTCAATACTCATAGCCCTACGTGGTGATTTGAGCCGGCCGGCTTGCGGGCCACGTTAAACAATCCGCTAAAAGGTCGGAGCAGCGATCCGAACGCGCCCGGCCTTTGCGGCTGGGCGTTTTTGCTTTCGGGGTGCGCGCTGCGCGCGGTCCCGGCGGGAAGGGGAGCGGATCATGGCCAAGAGCAACGGCGGCGGCGGCAAGGCGGCCGCGTCGAAACCGGCGCAGGCGCCGCGCACGCGCACTACGGCGGTACGCGGCGGTCTTCGGCGCAGCAATTTCCGCGAGACCTCGGAAGCGCTGTTCATGAACTCGGGCTATGTCTACGACAGCGCCGAGGAGGCGGCCGAAGCCTTCGCCCATCCCACGCCCGAGCGCTACGTCTATTCGCGCTACGCCAACCCGACCGTCAGCATGTTCGAGGACCGCCTGCGCCTGTTGGAAGGCGCCGAGGCGTGCAGGGCCACGGCTAGCGGCATGGCGGCGGTGTTCGGCGCGCTGATGGCGCTGCTGCGCGCCGGCGACCGCGTGGTCGCCAGCCGCGCGCTGTTCGGCTCGTGCCACTACATCGTCAACGACATCCTGCCGAAATACGGCATCGCGCACGAATTCGTCGACGGCGGCGACAACGAGCAGTGGAAGCGCGCCTTGTCGAAGCCGGCCAAGGCGGTGTTCCTGGAAACGCCGTCGAATCCGACGCTGGAGATCGTCGACCTGGCGCTGGTCGGCAAGCTGGCGCGCGCGGCCGGCGCGCAGGTGGTTGTGGACAACGTGTTCGCCACACCCCTGTTGCAACGGCCGCTGGAGCTGGGCGCCGACATCGTCACCTACTCCGCCACCAAGCATATCGACGGCCAGGGGCGCTGCCTGGGCGGCGCGATCCTGGGGCGCAAGAGCTTCGTCGACGACGTGCTGGCGCCGTTCCTGCGGCACACCGGGCCGGCGATGAGCCCGTTCAACGCCTGGACGCTGGTGAAGGGGCTGGAGACGTTGCCGCTGCGCGTCGAGGCGCAGTGCCGCGCCGCGCTGACCGTCGCCCGGTTCCTGGAGGGGCGCGCCAAGGTCAAACGCGCGCTTTACCCGCAGCTCGACTCCCATCCGCAGGCGGCCCTCGCCCAGGCGCAGATGGCGATGGGCGGCACGGTGGTGGCGTTCGAGATCGACGGCGGCAAGGAGGCCGCGTTCCGCTTCCTCGACGCGCTCGAGCTGATCGACATCTCGAATAACCTCGGCGACTCGAAGAGCCTGATCTGCCATCCCGCTACCACGACGCATCAGCGCCTGACGCCGGAAGAGCGCCAGCGCGTCGGCATCACCGACGGCATCCTGCGCCTCAGCGTGGGCCTGGAGGACGAGAACGACCTGATCGACGACCTGAAGCGCGGGCTCGAGGCGGTGTAGCGCCGGTCGCGCCGCCAGCCCGGCGCCCGGCGCAACCCTGCCCCGCCGCGGTGCGGCCCCCGGGGATGCCGGGGCGGCTTGGTCGCGCCCATGGGCCGGCCCAGAGCAGTATTTTGTCAGATGGAACCGTCTGCGCCGGAGGGATTTTGCGCCGCGGGCAGGAAAAGGGCGCAGGCCGTAGCCGGCGCTACGGACAAGCCCTTTGACGAACCCCCGGCGCAA
>JBQTIS010000256.1:0-5788 GCA_052387895.1 Rhodospirillales bacterium
GCACGTTGCCCGCGTGGGTCGACTCGACCCGGAATGGTTTGCCGGTCGTCACAGTAAAACGCGGGTTTTCGGGAACGGGGGGGGGGGGGCCGCTTCCGCCCCGCCCGCCGTCAGATCACTTCACCGCGCCAACTTCCTTGTAATACTTGCCGGCGCCGGGATGCAGCGGCACGCCGATGTCCTCGGCCATTAGTTTGGGATTCAGTCCTTCGATGCCCTTGACCACTCGCGCCATGTCGGCGACGTGCGTCGCCATCGCCTTGGTCATGCCGTACACCGTCGCCTCGGGCATCTTGCACGACGCCACTAGGTGCGTGGCGTAGCCGATCACCTTCACGTCGGCCGTTTGCTTGGGGTAGGTGCCCGACTTGAGCGTCACCAGCGTGTAGCCGGGGTTGAGCTTCTTCATGCCCGCCAGACTGCCGCTGAGGTCGAGCACGCGCACGTCGCGCGACGCGGCCAGGTCCATGATCGCGCCGGCCGGCGCGGTGGTGCCCAGCGTGAAGGCCACGGCGTGGCCGTCCTTCATCTGCGCCACCGAATCGGTATAGCTGACGAAGCTGACCTTCACGTCCTCGTACTTGAGGCCGTTGACCTCGAGGATCTGCTTGGTGATCAGCTCGCCGGTGTTACCGCGCGGCTGGGTGGTGATCGCCTTGCCCTTCAGGTCCTTGACCGACTTGATCGGCGAATCGGCCGGCACCACTACGTGGAAGAACTGCGGATACAGCGTCGCCACTTGGCAGACGTTCTTGTGCGACTTTTCGAACGGCGCGCGGCCGGCGATGGCGTCGACCGTGGAGATCGAGTTGCCGAAGCCGAGCTCGGCCTTGCCCTCCTCGATCGCGCGCACGTTGGCGATGCCCGCGCCCGGCAGCGACTGCACCGACACGCCCGCGACCTGCTTTTCGAACAGGTCCTTGAGCGCGCCGCCCAGCGGAATCCAGCTTCCGCCCTGCGGGCCGGTCATAAAGCGATAGCTCTCGGCCGCGGATGCCGGACCGGCCAATACCAGGCCGACTGCCGCCGCCAGCGCGACCGCGCGAATTCCTCGATTCATACTATTCCTCCCTGCCGGATCGTTGAGCTGCGCCCCGTTTCGGGGATCCCCGGGGCATCTTAGGACACCCGGGCGCCGGCGCGCCACAGGTTCCCTGACACCCCTTGCGGCCGCGTTATTCCGTCATTCCGGGACCAGCCAGCGCACATCGCTGCCACCCTCCCCGGCAAGGCATTGGTGCAGCGCGGGAAGCACGGCGCGGAAGGTTTCATCGAGCTTGAAAGGCGGGTTGACGATCGCCATGCCGCAGCCGTTGAGGATAGTGGGATCGTCGCCGCCGCGCACGGTCATCTCGGCGGCAAGCTGCCGGCGGATGCCGGTGTTGACCAGCTCGGCATGGAACAGGCGGGCCTCGGCCCGGCTCTTCACCGGATACCAGAGGGCATAGATCCCTTGCGGCCAGCGGGCGTGGGCGCTGGCCAGCGCTTGGACCACGAGGCGGCGCTCCGACGGGTCCTCGAACGGCGGGTCGATCAGCACCAGCCCCCGGCGCTCTAGCGGCGGCAGCAAGGCCCCTAGCGCCTCGTAGCCGTCGCGGTGATGCACCTGCGCCTGCCGGTCGCCGCGGAAGCGCCGGTCCAGGTCGTGCGCGTCTTCCGGGTGCAGCTCGCAGGCCACCAGGCGGTCCTGTTGCCGCAACAGCGCGCGGACGATGACGGGCGAGCCGGGATAGAAGCGCCAATCGCCGCCGGGGTTGGCGGCGGCGACGGCGGCCAGATAGGGCCAAAGCGCCGGCGGCAGCCCGCCCCGCCCGGCCACCCGTCCGAAACCGCGCGCGTATTCCCCGGTTTTCCGCGCCTCGGGGCTTTCGACGTCGTAGAGCCCGGCGCCGGCATGGGTGTCGAGCACCGAAAAAGCCGCCGGCTTTTCCTTCAGCCGCTCGACAATCAGCGCCAGGATTGCGTGCTTGAACACGTCGGCGAAGTTGCCGGCGTGGTAGATGTGGCGGTAATTCATCGCGCCATCAGGTATAGCAACCGCCCATGCGCGAAGCGACCAGCACCAAACCGGGCGAAGCGCACGCCTCGATCGCACCCGAAGAACTGTGGCGCGACGCCGTGGAGCACCTCCGCCGCGGCGACGCGGTGCTGGGGCGCATCATCCACTCCCTCGGCCCGTGCGGCTTGAAGCCGCGCCCCGGCGGGTTCCCGGCGCTGATGGACATCATCACAGCACAGCAGGTCTCGAAATACGCCGCCGATTCGATCCGCCGCCGCCTGCGCGCCGCCTTCGGCGACCCGCCCGAGGTGGGCCGGGTTGCCGCCGCCCGCCCGCAGCGCCTGCGCGGCTGCGGCCTGTCCGGCGCCAAGGCGAAATACATCCGCGGCCTGGCGCGCGCGATCGTCGCCGGGCGGCTCGACTTCGACCATCTGCACGCCCAACAAGACGCGGCGGCGATCGAGCGGCTGGTGGCGATCGACGGCATCGGGCGGTGGACCGCCGAGATCTACCTGATGTTCGTGCTGACCCGGCCCGACATCTTTCCGATCGGCGACGGGGCGCTGCGCAACGCCATCGCCGAGCACTATTCGCTGCGCAAATCCGCATCGCTGCGCCGCTACGAGAAGATCGCCGCTTCCTGGGCGCCCTATCGCACCGTGGCCTCGTGGTACCTCTACGCCTGGATCAACCGCGCGCGCGCCGAAAAGCGCACGGCCAAGGGCGCCCCCGTCAAGGACGGGCCGATGGTGTGAAGCGCCGTTTGCATTTGCGAACGATTCGCAACATGATCGGCCGGCCATGAATGACCGCCAATGACCGCGATCGCCGATAGCGGCCGGCGCAAGCGCTGGTCCGGGGGCGCGCCGTTCGGGACGCTGCCGGTTCTGGGCGTGCTGGTCGCGGCCGTCTTGAGCATCCCCGTGCTGGTCGTGTTCGCCAGCGTGTTCCGCCCCTCCGGCGGCGTGTGGGCGCATCTGGCCGCGACCGTGCTGGGCGACTACGTCGCCAACACCGTGCTGCTGGTGCTGGGCGTGGCGGCGGGCACGGCGGTCGGCGGCGTGGCCGCGGCCTGGCTGGTCACCATGACCCGGTTTCCCATGAGCCGGGTTCTGGAATGGGCGCTGGTGCTGCCGCTGGCGATGCCGACCTACGTCGTGGCCTACGCCTATACCGATTTCCTACAGACCGGCGGCACGGTGCAGACCATGCTGCGGGAACTTACTGGCTGGTCGGCGCGCGAGTACTGGTTTCCCGCGATCCGCAGCGTGCCCGGCGCCATCATGGTGATGACCTTCACGCTTTACCCCTACGTCTATCTGCTGGCGCGCGCGGCGTTCCTGGAGCAGTCGGTGTGCGCGCTCGAGGTCGGCCGCACGCTGGGCTGCGGGCCATGGCGCAACTTCTTCCGCGTGGCCCTGCCCCTGGCGCGACCCGCGATCGCCGGCGGCGTGGCGCTGGCGCTGATGGAGACCTTGGCCGATTTCGGCACGGTCGAGTATTTCGGCGTGCAGACCTTCACCACCGGCATCTACCGGACCTGGTTCGGCTTGGGCGAGCCGGTGGCCGCGGCGCAGCTTTCCGCCATGCTGATGCTGTTCGTGCTGGCGGTGATGGGGCTGGAGCGCTTGACGCGCGGCCAGGCGCGCGTGCACCACGCCTCGGCGCGCTATCGCCCGCTGCCGCGCCCGCGGCTCGAGGGCTGGCGCGCGGCCTTGGCCTTCGCCGTGTGCGCCGCGCCGCTGATGCTGGGATTCCTTTTGCCCGCGGCGATCCTGGCGCGCCTGGCCGGCTACGACGACAGCTTTATGCTGGGCCCGCGCCTGTTGGGCTTCGCCGCCAACAGCCTGATCCTCTCGGCCGCTGTCGCGGCCCTGGCGGTGCCGGCGGCGCTTCTGATCGCCTATGCCCAGCGCCTGCATCCCTCGCCGACCACGCGCCTCAGCGCGCGGGTGGCGGCGCTGGGCTACGCCATTCCCGGCTCGGTGATCGCGGTCGGCGTGCTGATCGCCGCGGGCTGGACCGACAACACGCTCGACCGCGCGTTCAAGGCCGCGTTCGGCGTGTCGACCGGGCTTCTGTTCAGCGGCACGGTGGCGGCCATGGCGTTCGGCCTGGTGGTGCGGTTCCTGGCGGTGGCGCTGAACACGGTCGAGGCGAGCCTGGCCAAGATCAAGCCGAGCCTCGACCAGGCCGCGCGCAATCTGGGCCTTTCGCCCGCCGAGACGCTGGGCCGCGTGCACGCGCCGCTGATGCTGGGCTCGATCTCGACCGCGGCGCTGCTGGTGTTCGTGGACGCGATGAAGGAGCTGCCGGCCACCATCATCCTCAGGCCGTTCAACTTCGACACGCTGGCGGTGCAGGCGGCCAATCTGGCTAAGGACGAGCGCCTGGCCTCGGCCGCGATTCCGTCCCTGGCCATCGTGCTGGCGGGCATCGTGCCGGTGCTGCTACTCAGCCGCACCATCGCGCGCGCGCGCCCGGGGCGCTGACGGGCAAGAAAAAGGGCCCCGCCTTGTGAGGTGGCGGGGCCCAGGCAAGCGCGATCTCGGATGGGTGAGAGAGAGAAGCCGAAACCGCGAGACGGACTTGAGAGGCCGGCCTAGTTCCAGCCCGCGCGGTCCATGATCCGCAGCGCCTCGGCGTTGTTCTTGGCGTAGATGCGGGCGTTGAGCTGGTCCTCCTTGAACGCGCCCCAGGCCGCGATCGCTGGCGAAACCTTGGCGCCCTCGACCACGGGGTATTCGTAGTTTCCCTCCGCGAAATAGGCCTGAGCTTGCGGCGACACCAGATACTCCAGAAACCTGATCGCGTTCTCCTTGTTCTTGGCGTGACGCGCCACGCCGCCGCCCGAGACGTTCACGTGCGCGCCGCGATCGTTCTGGTTGGGAAAGAATACCGCCACCTTCTCGGCCGCCGCCTTTTCCTCGGGCTTCTTCGAGTTCAGCATGTGCGCGAGGTAGTAGGTGTTGGAGATCGCGATGTCGGCCTCGCCGGCGGCCACGGCCGCGATCTGGTCGCGGTCGCCGCCCTTGGGGGCGCGCGCGAAGTTGGCCGTGAACGCCTTGGCCCAGGCCTCGGTCTTTTCCGGCCCCAGCGCCGCCAGGATCGAACCCACCAGCGACTGGTTGTAGATGTAGGTGGACGAGCGGATCGCGATCCTGCCCTTCCATTTCGAATCGGCCAGCGCCTCGTAGGTGCTGAGTTCGGCTGGCTTCACGCGCTCCTTGGAATAGACGATCACGCGCCCGCGCTTGGAGAAGCCGAACCACTGGCCTTCGGGGTCGCGCAGGTGCGCCGGCACCGCCGCTTCCAGCGCCGGCGACTTGATGGGCTGCAGCAGCCCGTCGTAGGCCGCGCGCTGGATGCGCCCGGCGTCGACCGAGATGAACACGTCGGCGGGACTGTTCGCGCCCTCGGCCTTCATGCGCTGGATCAGCTTGTCGGCGTCGTCCTCGATCCGGTTGATCTTGATGCTGGTCCTGGCGGTGAAGTTGGAATAGAGCTTCTCGTCGGTGTTGTAGTGACGCGAGGAATAGAGATTGACCTCCCCCTGCGCCTGGACCGCGCCGCCCGCCGCCATCAAGGCCCCAGCCGCGAGGCCCCCGGCCAGCACCGCCCAGCCGATAGTCCGTCTCATCCGACTCATCCCGAGCTCCCGTAGTTGCGAGTAATTCTTAGTAGCTAGAGCGTTTCACTGATTGTCTGAAGCGTATCCTGCGTTGGCGAAGTAGTTGGAGCATTCGTGGGGCTGGATTGCGGCGACGAGGGCTCCGATGTGACGCCAGG
>JBQTIS010000257.1:0-16631 GCA_052387895.1 Rhodospirillales bacterium
GAACACCTCCAGGCTCACGCCGTCCACCGCCGTCACCCTGCCCGCGCCCTTGGCGCCGGCCAGCAGCCCCGCCTTGCGGATGGTGAACCGCTTGGTGATGTCCTTGACGGCGATCAGCGGCGCCGACGCGTCGGCGCCGGCCGGCCATTGGTTCTCCTTCGCCGCCAATATCTCGCTCTTGCCGGTCTGGATCTCGCGGATCGGCACCAACCGCTCGCCGGGCTTCATGTTGAAGCGCGGCACCGCGCGCAGCAGGGCCTTCAGGTAGGGATGCCGCGCGCGCGCGAAAATGTCGTCCAGCGTGCCGCTTTCCATCACCTGGCCCTGGTACATGACCACGATCTCCTCGGCCATGTTCGCCACCACGCCCAGGTCGTGCGTGATCAGCAGCAGGGCCATGCCCAGCTCTTTCTGCAGATCGCTCATCAGCTTCTGGATCATCGCCTGGATGGTCACATCAAGCGCAGTGGTGGGCTCGTCGGCGATCAAAAGGGCGGGGCGGCACACCAGCGCCATGGCGATCATCACGCGCTGGCGCAGGCCGCCCGACAATTCGAATGGATAGGTTTTCAGCGCCTTGGCCGGATCGGAAAATCCGACCATGCGCAGCATGTCCTGGGTCAGCTCCAGCGCCTGGGACTTCGAGGCGTCGCGGTGCAGCAGCAGCGCCTCGCTCACCTGATCGCCCACGGTGTGCAGCGGCGACAGCGACGTCATCGGCTCCTGGAAGATGATCGAGATGCGCCCGCCGCGGATCTTGCGATAGGCGGCGCTGTCCTGCGGAATTTGCACCAGGTCCCGCGCCTGTCCGGGCATGCGCGGGTCGTCGAACGAGATTTCGCCGGCGACGATCCTGCCGTTGCGCGGCAGGATGCCCATGATCGCCTGGCTGATCACCGACTTGCCCGAACCGGATTCGCCCACGATCGCGACGGTCCCGCCGGCGCGAACGCGGAACGACACGCCGCGCACCGCTTCGACCACGCCTTCGTTCGCGTAGAAATGCACGGCCAGGTCGTTGACGCGCAACAGATCGCCGCTCATGCCGGCCCCGTCGGCGCGCGCTCGGGCGCCGCGGCCGCGGCGATGCCCAGCGCGGCCAGGTTGCCGGCTGTCGCCGGGCTCATCTCCAGGCGCTGCGCCGCGGCGATGTGCGCGGTTTGGGCGACGATGTCGCGGAACCCTTCGATCGTGGAATCCAGCCGCAGGGCGCGCCCGGTGCCCCGCACGCTCAACTGCATCCAGCCGCGCGTACGGTCGCGCCGGGTGGAATAGTAGGACAGGGCCACCCCCTTGAGGTCGTTCCAGCGCACGGAAACCCCCATCGGCCCGATCGCGGCGATTCCCGCGTCGTCGACCCGGACGACGGTCATGTGCCGCAGCGCTGTCCGCGCGGCAAATACCACAAACAGCACGGCGAAGCCCGCGAGAATCCAAGCGACGACGGAGGTGGTGGCCACGAACAGCAACGGTCCGGCGGTAACGGCAAGGCCCGCCGCCGCCCGCGCGTAGTCGCCCGCAAGCTCGCGGGTCGGGTAGCGATGCAATTTCACGACGCGGGCCCGAATACCATCGCGGCGTCGAGCCATCGCGCCCGGGGATGCCGCGTCGTCGCCGCCAGGAACCGGTCGACGAACCGCCAGCACGCCGCGTCCTGGACCAGGTGATGGGTAAGCAGCCCGGTCGGCTCGTCCCGGTCGGCGTCGCCCAGCCTGCGGGCCGCAAGATGCTTCAGCGCCGCGCCAAGCGCGGCGGACTCGCCGACAAAGCCGCGGCCGCCATGCCAGTCCACCGGGTCCACATGGGTGTTCGCGCGCAACAGCCCCGCCGCGTCGCGCGCCGCCGGGCGCGGATTGGCGGCGGAAAGTCCGATGAAGCCCAGGCCGGGCAGGCCGGCGGCGACCGCCGGGTCGATCCGGTTCCACGGCGGCACCAGCGCGTCCAGCAACAAGCCGGCCGCGGCTTTCCGCAGCCGCGCCCGGCCTTCGGCCAACTCGGCCAGGACTTTCGCGGGCGGCCGTTCGGGGCCAAGCTCGCATTTCTTCGCCCCCGCCGGCGCGTGGTTCGCGTGGTCGTACCCGTGCTGTAGTACGCGTACGTTCTTGTACCCAGCCAGGGCTGCGAACAGCCCTGGCTCGGCCCGGCGTGGAATGACCGCCAGGGCCAACGGAGCGCCATGGTGCCTGGCGAGATCCAGCAGGCGGCGCAGCTCGGGCGTAGCCGCCACGGCGTCGTCGTCGCGCCACCAGAACGTGGCGGTGCGATCGGCCTTGGCCCAGGCGTCAAGCTCGCGCGCCAAGGCGCTCCAGCCCGGGGCTGCGCCGGCCGCGTCGGCTTGCGGGTGGCTGCTAGGCAAGGTGCTAACGCCCATCATGGATCGCGCCGTTGGCTCAAATCCCGGGCAAATGTCGCCTTTTCAGCGACCGCGCGCAACAAAAGCTGGGCGGACTTCCGGCCGCCATCGGTATCGATTTTCAGGCCCGGAGGCGGGGGCTCGGCCGCGTCGATCACCCGGGCCAGGCCCAGGGGCTCAAGCCCCGCCGGGGCTACCCAGCGGCAAAGGCCATGGCGCTGAAGCGCCCGGCAACGCAGCGTCTGTTCCACTTCGGCCTCGTCAGCGAACGGCACGAACACCGCCGGCGCGCGGGCCGTCAACACCTCGATCACCGTGTTGTAGCCAGCCTGGGATACAGAGCAAAGCACGTCGGGTAACAAGGCGGTGAAGTCCGGCCGGGCGCGCTCGACGGTCACGCCCCGAGGCGCCTCGCGGCACAGCGCCTGGAACGCGTTCTCCTCCAGGTTGTGCCCCGCCAACAGCCGCCAAGGCCGGTCGCGATAGCGCGTCAGCCCGCGGGCGGCCAGCGCCGCCTTCAACAGCGGCTCGCCGACGGCGCCGCCGCCGCTGGAAACAATCACTTCAGGCTCCCTGCGCGCCGTCGCCACTCGCGGCAAGGGCTGGTCCAAGAGATAGCCGGTGTAACGCAAGCGTTGGGCGATGCGGCTCGCTTCCGGGAAACTCAGATCGAGCGGGATCAGCCCGGGGTCGCCGTGCACCAGCACCATGTCGAACCGCTCGCGCACCGCCGCCACGACGCCTTCCACGCGCCCCGGCGCGGGCGGGTGGATGATGTCGCGCAGCGAGCAGGCGATCGCCGGGCGCGGCGTACGCGCGTGCGCCGCGTCCAGCAGCGGCTCCAGCTCGAAGCGCAGCTGGCGCCGGCCGAACGGATAGAGCTCGATCGCCAGCAGGTCGGGACTGGTCGATGCGAACAGCGCCAGAAGCGCTTCCTTGCGCCGCGCGCGCCAGGCGTCGTCGACCGGCCGGCCGTGCTCGTCCAGCAGCTGCTTGAAGGTCGCGTCCACCGCGCGCGCCGGCGGCAGCTGCACCAGGTTCAATCCGTCGGCCGGCAGGTTGGGTACGCGCATGCCGCCGCTGGCCACGGTCACCTCGGCCCCGGCCCCGGCGAGCGCGCGGCCCAACGCCAGGGCGCGGCGCAGATGCCCGATGCCCAAGAGATGCTGCACATGGATCAGCGCGCGCGGCTTCGCGTTCATGCGCCGCTCTCCGGTCGCAACGCGATGTTCAGCCGCGCGAGGCTGGGCGCGCCGTCGCGCGCCAGATCGAACAGGTGCGCCGATGGCTCGCGCAGCTTGTGCCGGGGCGGCCCGGTCATGTCCCAGCCCGTCGCCAGCGCATAGACCGCGCGGATGATCCCCTTATGCGCCACGGCGACCGCGTTTTCCCGGGCCGCCGCGCGCTCGGCCAGGAACGGCAGCAGGCGGCGTTGCACCTGGCGCGGGGTTTCGCCGCCCGGCGCGCAAAAATCCAGGCCCCTGGCCTCCCAGGCGCGCATCAGATCGCCCAGCTCGCGGCGCAAATCGTCCAGATGCCGCCCCTCCCACTCGCCCCAATCCATCTCCACCAGCCGGTCGTCGCGCGCCGCGTCGCCCGCCCCCAGCAGCCGCGCGGTCTCGACCGCGCGGCTGAGCGGGCTGGTGATCCAGGCAAAGCCGGCGAACTCGGCCGGCACGCGCCAGCCCATCACTTCCCGCCGGCCGGCCTCGGACAGCGGCAGGTCGCCGCGCCCCTGCACCCGTTTGGCCGCGTTCCAATGCGTCGGCCCGTGACGCAGCAGCAGCAGCGCGGTCATCCTCGGGGCTTCCGCTTGCGGGCAGCGGCGAACCGCAACGTCTGGTCCAGCAGATCCACGGACTGGAGAATGTCGTGCCGCGCCGCCGCATGCATCAGGGCGTCGGCACCCATGGCGCGCCGGCGCTTGGGATCGTCCAACAGCGCCGCCACGGCCCGGGCGAAGCCCGCCGCGTCGTCGCTGTCCACCAGCATGCCGCTCCTGCCGTCCGCCACCACGTCGCCCACGCCGATGCCGCGCCCGGCCACCACCGGCAATCCCGCCGCCTGGGCTTCCAGGATCGCCATCCCGTACGCCTCGCGCACGCCCGGCCATACGTAAAGGTCGCAGCCCGCATACATGGCGGGAAGCGAAGCCGGCTTGCGCGCGCCCAGAAACAGCGCCCGGGCGGCGATCGGGGCGAAGGCGGTCTCGATTTCGGCGCGCGCGGCGCCGTCGCCCACCACGACAAGCCGCCACCGGCGATCCTGGATCATGGCCAGCGCCCGCGCCAGCACGCGATACGAGGCCAGTTTGTCGCCCGGCCGCATCATGCCCACGGCCAACAGTCGCGGCTCGTCCCGGGGCAGGCGCGCGTCCAGCGCGCGGCGGTGGCGCTCGCGGTCGGCGGCGGCGCGGCGGAACGGCGCGCCGTCCAGGAACGGCGGCAGCATCGTCAGGCGCGCGCCGCGCTTCAGCGCCGGGCGCACCCCTTCGGCGTCGACCGCGATCAGGCACAAAGCGGCGTCGGCCCGTCCGACCGCCGCGGCGGCGGCGGCGTAGCCCGGGGCCCAGTTGCCCTTCCGGCGCTTGGGCGCGATCGACGGCTCGGCCACGACATAGGGGATGCCCAGGGCCGCGCTGACGGCGGGGCCCAGATGGTCGGGCGCCTTGTGATAGAGGTGATAGGTGAACAACGCCTGCGGGCGCTTGGCGGCCGGCAAGGCGCGAGAGCGCCGGATCAAAGCATCGGCGACGCGCCGTCCCTTCGCCGCCAGCCGCGCCTGGGTTCCGGCGTCGCCCGCCGGATCGTAGGCGCGGAAGCCCGAGGCCAGGGCGGGCTCATGGCCGCCCATCTCCAGCGCGCGCATCAACAGCCGCGCCATGCGGCGGTCGCCCGACGGCCTGGGATGGGTCGGCGCCTTCAGCGGCGCATAGAAAGCGACGCGCATTCCTGCTCCGTCGTCGCGGCGAGGCCGAACTTGGCGGCGATGCGCGCGATGCCCCGCGCGAACGCGAACTCGCGCGCGACGCGCGCCGCCCCGGCCGCGCCGAGCCGCCGCCTGAGCGCCGGATCGCGGATCAACCCGGCGATCGCGCGCGCCAGACCGGCGGGATCGCCCGGCGGCGCCAGCACCCCGGTCGCGCCGTGCTCGATCAGTTCGCCGACCGCGCCCGCCGTGGTGGCGACGCAGGCCAGGCCCTGGCTCTGCGCCTCCATCAGCACGTTGGGCAGGCCGTCGCGGTCGCCCTGGCGATCGGTCTTGCTGGCGAGAACGAACAGGTCGGCCTGGCGATAGGCCTCGGCCACCTTTTCCTGCGGCTGGGCGCCGCGCCATTCCACGCGTCCGGCCAGGCCCAGCCTAACGGCGCGCCGACGCAACGCCCCGGCCAGCGCCCCGCCGCCGACATGCACGAAGCGCCAGTGAAGCCCCGCCGGCAGAAGCGCCAGGGCGGCGAGAAGGTCGTCGTAGCCTTTTTTCGCCACGGCGCGGCCGACCGAAAGAATCGTTACCGGGTCGCGCGCGTCGCCGCCGTCGCGCATGGGCCGCGGGCGCGGCAGGGGCGGGAAGCGGCCTGCATCGAGGCCGTGATAGACCAGCTCCAGCCTGCCGGGCTCGGCGGCCAGCCCCTTGAGATGCTCGAAGCCGACGCGCGTGCAGGTCACCAGCCAGTCCAGCTCGGCCAGCTTCTCGCGCTTCTCCCAGTCCGGCGTGATCCAGATGTCGCGCGCGTGGGCCGAGCAGCTCCACGTCAAGCCGCGCATGACGGCCGCATAGCGCGCGACCGAGGCGGGGGTGTGCAGGAAATGCGCGTGCAGCCGCGCGATCGCCGCCGGCATTTCGGCCGCCAGCACACAGGCCTGGCCGAAGCGGCGCATACGATTGGGGGTCGGGTCGCGGCGAAGGTCCCGCAGGAACCTGCGCCGGGCCTCGGCATAGCCGGGCAGGCGCCGCGCGCGCCGCCAGCCGCGCCACACCCGCAGCGGCTCGCGCCAAAGATACTCGGGCAGATACAGCACGGGCGCGGCGATGGCGCGGTGCGCGGGATGGCGATGCCGGTCGGTGGGATGGCGCAGCGAGACCAGCAGCATGTCCAGCCCCAGCCGCTCCAGCGCCTCGATCTCCTGGGCGATGAAGGTCTCGCTGAGGCGCGGATAGCCTTTCACCAGGACCGCGACGCGGTCCCGCGTTGCCGGCGCGGTTCTGGCGGCGGCCTCGTTCACGGGCGGGGAAGCGGGATCAGCCGCCTCGCGCGGCCAGGCGCGGCGCCGTCACGCCGCCGCTCAGCATCTGGCTGACCAGGCGGTTGACGTTGTCCAGGCCGTCCAGCAGGCCCGGCACCACCACTGCGGACGGCGCGCTCTGCTGCGGCAACTGGCGCAACGCCGTCGCCATCATGCGCGCGTCGCGCACGCCGTCGGTCTCAAGCATCCTGACCAGCCCCAGTTCCTGCGCGCGGCTGGCGCGGATGTACTGCTCGAGCCGCGGCACGGTGCGCGGCACGATCAGCGCGCGCTTGTCGAACGACAGGATCTCGCAGAACGTGTTGTAGCCGCCCATCGCCACCACGCCGATGGCGTTGGCCATCAGCGCTTCCAGCCGCGCGTCGAACGTGGTCATGCGCACGTTGCCCAGCCGCTGCGCGCGGCGCATGAACTCGCTCTGGTTATCGGACGACATGAACGGCCCCAGGACGATCAGCGCCGGATAGGGCATGCGCGCGTCTTCCTCGTAGGCGCGCAGCACCCAGTCCACCAGCTCCTCGCCGTCGCCGCCGCCGCCGGGGGTGACCAGCAGGTAGGGCTCGTTCCAGTAGTCCAGGTCGGGATTGCGCGGCCCCGGCGTGTGCGGCACCGAGCGCTGCAGGTAGCCGGTATAGGTAAGCTTGCGCCTAACCGAGCGCGGCAGGTCGATGCCTTCCAGCGGATCCCACAATTGCGGCAGGCCGTACACCCAGATGGCGTCGTACAGGTCGCGCAGCGCCGGCAGGGCGTTCTTGCGCTCCCATTCCGGCGCCAGCAGCTCGGGCTCGTCCATCACGTCGCGCAGGCCCAGCACCAGCGGCGTGCCGCGGCGCTTCAGCAGCATCAGCGTCTGCTTCACCTCGCCGCGCAGGCCCAGCGGCTCCTTGTCGACGATGAACAGGTCCGGGTCGAAGATGTCGGCGGTGTGACGGATGATCGACGCGCGCATCGCCAGCGTTTCGTCGGTGTCGATGTGCAGGTTCAGCGAGGTGTATTCGCCGTTGCGCAGCTTGATGATGCCGGGCACCCGCACGAAATCCACGCGCGCGCGGAAGTCGAAGCTGCCGATGATCGGCGAGCCCGACAGGATCAGGACCGAGACGTCCTTGTGCTCCTCGACCAGGGCGTGGGCGATGGTGCGCACCCGGCGCAAGTGGCCCAGGCCCATCGTGTCGTGGCAATAGAACAGCACCCGCGCGCCGTTTGGAACGGTCGTCATCGAATACCTCGCCGACGGATTGCTGGTTTTGTGCTCCCCCTGGACGCGGAAACTATGGCACACTTGGCGACGGGCCTGATACGGTAAAACCGCCCAAAATTGTTGCGGCGGGGTGTCGCGGGGGGTAGGTTTGCCGATCCGTGCAATTCGGTTAACTTATTAGCGGACAAAGAGAATTCGGCGAGGACCCGCCTCCGGGGAGCGACCATGAGCCTTAACGAAGAAGTCGACGCGCTGCGCCGCGTCCCGCTGTTCGCCAAGATGGACCCGGGCAAGCTGAAGCTGCTCGCGTTCACCAGCGAGAAGCTCGAGTACCAGTCCGGCCAGGAGCTGTGCCGCCAGGGCGACGCCGGCGACGCCATGTTCATCATCATGTCGGGCGAGGCCGAGGTCGTGGTCAACACGCCCGCCGGCGAACGCACGGTCGCGCGCCTGGGCAAGAACAGCTTCGTCGGCGAAATCGCGATATTGTGCGACGTGCCGCGCACCGCCACGGTGCGCGCCAAGGACAAGCTCAGCGCCTTGCGCATCTCCAAGGAGCTGTTTTTCCGCCTCGTGGGCGAGTTTCCGCAGATCGCGGTCGAAATCATGCGCGAGCTGGCGCACCGCCTGGACAAGACCACCAAGGACCTGGCCAAAGCCAAGGCGGCTTGACGAGATCGTCGGTTCTCCCCTCATGCTGAGCTTGTCGAAGCATGAGGCCCTCCTCCCTCGACAGGCTCGGGACGAGGGCCTGAGGTGAGCCGGCTCGACAGCGCCATAAGGCGGCTCGAGGCCCAGCGCGCCTGCCTCGGCCTCGCCGCGCGGCTGATCGCCGGGATCCCCGGGCCGGTGGTCGAGCTGGGCCTGGGCAACGGCCGCAGCTACGACCACCTGCGCCTGCTGCTTCCCGGCCGCGAGATTTTCGCCTTCGACCGCCAGCTGGACGCGCACCCCGACTGCGTCCCCGACCCCAGGCATCTGGTGCTGGGCGATTTCAAGGACACGCTGCCCGCGGCCCTCGAACGAATCGGCGCGCCGGCCGCGTTGATCCACGCCGACACCGGCACCGGCGAGGCCGGGCGCAACGCCAAGCTCGCGGCCTGGCTCGCGCCACATCTCGCGGCGCTGGCGGCGCCCGGCGGGGTGATCGCGAGCGACCAGGAGTTGACCGGCATCGCCGCCGCGCCCTTGCCGCTGCCCGAGGGCGTGCGGCCGGGGAGGTATTTTCTCTATCGGATGTCTTGATCTATCGAACCGCGAAATCCACCGTCACCGGCACGTGGTCGGACGTGTTGTCCCAGTCGCGCGCCGCGCGCAGCACGTGGGCGCCCTTGAGTTTCGCCTCCAGCGCGGGCGTGGTCCAAACGTGGTCCAGCCGCCGGCCGCGGTCCGAGGCCTTCCAGTCGCGGTTGCGGTAGCTCCACCAAGTGTAGAGCTTTTGGTCGGGCGGAATGAAATGCCGCACCGCGTCCACCCAGGCGACCGATTTCTGCATCCGCCCGAGTTTTTCCACTTCGATGGGCGTGTGGCTCACCACGTCCAATAGCTGCTTGTGCGACCACACGTCGGTTTCCAGCGGCGCGATGTTGAAATCGCCGACCGCGACCAGCTTTTGCCTCGGCGCGCGCGCCTTGGCGAACCATCGGCCGATCTCGTCCACGAACCTGAGCTTGTGGGCGAACTTGTCGTTGGCCTCGGGATCGGGCACGTCGCCGCCGGCGGGGATGTAGATGGTGTGCAGCTCGACTCCGCCTTTCAGCGTCACGAAGGCGTGCCGGCAGTCCTGCTTGCCGCACCAGCCCTTGGTCGCTGCGGCGGCGAACGGCAGGCGCGAGAGGATCGCCACGCCGTTGTAGCCCTTCATGCCGTGGACCAGCCGGTGCTTGTAGCCCAGCGCCTCGAACGCCTGGTGCGGGAACAGCTCGTCCGGCACCTTGGTTTCCTGCAGGCACAGCACGTCGGGGTCGAGCTCCCCGACCAGCATCCGCACCGGGTCGAGCCGGATGCGGACCGAGTTGATGTTCCAGGTGGTGACGCGCATCGCCCAGCCAATCGGCCCAACGGGGTCAGCCGATGGAAACGTCCAGCGTTCCCACCTTTTCGATCTCGCCGTGCAGCTTATCGCCCTTGACCACCGGCCCCACGCCGTCGGGCGTGCCGGAATAGATCATGTCGCCGGGCGCCAGCGCCACCAGCGCCGAGAGATATGCGATCATCTCCGGCACCTTCCAGATCATCGCGCCCAGATCCGAATTCTGCTTCACCTGCCCGTTGACCGTAAGCTTGATCGCGCCCTTGGACGGGTGGCCGATCTTGGCGGCGGGCTGCAGCGCCGAGCACGGCGCGGAATGGTCCCAGCCCTTGCCCATCTCCCAGGGCCGGCCGCGGTCGCGCGCCGCGAATTGCAGGTCGCGCCGCGTCATGTCCAGACCCACGCCGTAGCCGAAAACGCAATCCAGCGCCTTGTCCGCCGGCACGTTCGCGCCGCCCCTGCCAAGGGCCACCACCATCTCCAGCTCGTAATGCAGGTTCTTGGTCTGCGGCGGATAGGGCACCACCCCGCCGTCCTGGACGACGGCGTCGGCGGGCTTGGCGAAGAAGAACGGCTCCTCGCGGTTCGGATCGTAGCCCATCTCGACGATATGCGCGGCGTAGTTGCGGCCGACGCACCAGATGCGGCGCACGGGAAAACGGTCCTTGCTGCCGGCCACCGGCACGCTGGGCAGGTCCCAGGCGGGAATGACGAAACTCATGCGGATGTTCCTGACGGCTGGGGTGGAGTCTGTCGGAGGGTCAAAAGATATACGCCCGGCGGCCCAGGATTCCCAGCGGCCAGCGCCCGCCGAGAAACAGACCCAGCTTCGCGGAAAACGCATGGTCCGCGCCGGCCCCGGCGAGGTACGCCAGCGCCCCCTGGTAGCAGGCCTGGGTGGCGGCGCCGGCGGCGGCGGCGGCGAGGCCGGGATCGGGAATCTTCCGGGCCGCGGCCTTGGCCGCGCCGTCCTGCGCCGCCATGGTCACTTCGGTCAGCAGCTCCATCGCCCGCCTTGCGCCCGCGCGCCTCTCCGCTTTTCGCAGCAACGCCAGCCGCAGCTTTTCCTCGGCCTGCCACCAGCCCCGCTCCCAACGGGGGTCGCTGGCGATGCGCCGCGCCCGGCGCCAATCCCCGGCTTCGGCCAGCGCGCAACCGGGATACCCCAGGCCCGCGAGCCAGGACGCGGCGTCCCGGCGCTGCGCGGCCGAAAGCGGCTCGCCCAGCCGCGCGAACCATCTGACTCGCCGAATCGTGGCCAGCAGCCGGTCCAATTCGCGGGACCGCCGCCGCTTCCTCACCGGTTGCCGCGCTGCTCGCGCCACAGCCCCAACGCGTCCTGCACCGGACGGTCGGAGAAGCTGAACAGCACCGCGTCGCCCGACGCCTCGTGCCTGGTCCATGCCCAGGATGGCGCCACGAATACGTCGCGCGGGCCCCACGCGAACGTCTCGTCGCCGATCGTGCTGCGCCCCTTTCCCTCGACCACCGAGAACACCGTGCCGTCGGTCGAGCGATAGGGCGCCGACGAAAACCCCTTCGGCAAAAGCTGGATGAACGCGCCGATCGTCGGCATGGCGTAGCCGCCGGTCGCGGGGTTGCTGTAGGTCATCTTGAGGCCGTGGCAGGCGTCCCATTGATCGGCGCGGCGCATGGTCTCCAGCGCCTCGCGCGTGCGGGCGTAAGGGTAGTTGAACACTGGCGAGGTCTTGTTGCGCGACACGTAGCCGAACGGCAGCAGTCCCGCGCCGTAGCGCGCCGGCGCGTCGCCCACGGGCCGGGTCAGCTCCTGCTCGTCCTGGGGATAGTTCTCGGCGAAGCCGGCGTCGAGCATCCGCACCAGCGGAATGTCCAGCCCGTCCAGCCACACCATCGGCTCCTTGCCGTCGTTGCCGTGGTCGTGCCAGGTCCAGGACGGGGTGATGATGAAGTCGCCGGGCCGCATGACGGTCTTCTCGCCGTCCACGGCGGTATAGGCGCCGCTGCCCTCGACGATGAAACGCAGCGCCGATTGCGTGTGGCGGTGCGACGGCGCGATCTCGCCGGGCATGATCAGCTGCAGGCCCGCGAACAGCGTGTGCGTGATCGCGGCCTGGCCGCCCAGGCCCGGGTTCTGCAGGATCAGCACCCGCCTGACCGCCTCCTTGGCGGTCAGCAGCCCGCCGCTTTCCATCAGGTACGGCCGCACCTCGTCGTAGCGCCAGATCGCGGGCACGCACGGGGTGGCGGGCTCGGGCGGCACGAGCTGGTGCAGCGTCTCCCACAGCGGCGCCAGGCTCAAGGCCGCGATGCGCTTGTAAAAGTCGCCGCGAGCCTTCTGCGTCTTTGCGGCGGTCTTTGCGGCGGTCTGGGCCGCGGTCATGCCGTTCCTCCCGGCGTGCGTCCGGCTGGCAGTATAGCCCTCAGGCGTTGGCGTCGAAACGCACCTTGGCGTCGAGCTTGGGCAGCTTCAGGCCCAGCTGCTTCTCCACCAGGTCGCGCGCGCGCGTGATGTAATCGGCCAGCATCTCCTCGTTCTTGCGCCGCTTGATGCCGAAGCGGCGGAACTCGGCGTTGTTGGCCGAATCCTTCTTGCCGAAGAACGCCGGCAGCATCGGGAAATAACGGTCGATCGCGTCCTGCACCGCCGCCCGGCCCTCCCTGGTCCGGCACAGCCCGGCCGAGAAATCCTTGCCGAACTGGGCGTGGAAGCGCTCCTCGGGCATGGTCATGCGCGCCAGGTTGCGCAAGGGGTGGAAGGAGCAGGCCGCCAGATCCTCGACCTGCAGAATCTCGGCCAAATCGGCCAGAAGCTTGATGACGCAGAACTCGGCCCAGGTCTTCAAGGGGAACTCGAAGATCGACAGCGGCCGCTTGCGCTTGGGCGACATCTCCTCCGGCGGAATGCCGATCTGCTCGCCCAGCTCGCGAAAGCGCATGTGGTGGCCGTATTCCTCCATCGCCACGCGGCAGGTCAGCCACTTGGCGTAGGGCGTCGGCGCCAGCGCGATCGCCGGCTCGTCGAACACCTGCGCTCCGTACAGCTCGTTAACCGCGTGGCTGCGCACGATCTTGCGCACCGCGGCCTTGTAGGCGTCGGACTGGCTTGCGAAATCGTCCACGCTGCGTACCTGCTGATGCGAAGCGGTCATCGCGCTCTCCATCGTGGCCCGGCGCTCAAAGCACCGGCTCGGTGTTGAAGGCCTCCAGGTCGGTCTCCAGGGGCGTGAAATGCGCCGCCAGCGCCGCCGGGTTCCCGTCGGTCGCGCGGCCAGCGGGCCGGGCCTGCGAGAACACGAACAGCTCGCGCCCGCGCACGCCGAACAGCTGCCCGGTGATGCCGTCGCCCTCGGGCAGGCTCAAACGCCGCACCAGCTCGCCCACCGGCCTGGCGTCGATCTCTAGCGCCCGTTCCTTGTAGGCGGCCTGGGCCGGGTTGGCGGGCCGGATGGTCTCGGTCACGCGGGTATGGGCGAAGGGCGCGATCGCGTTGCAGGCCACCAGGCTGCGCGCCATGTCCAGCGCGGTCGCGCGCGTCAGGCCCATGAGGCCGGCCTTGGCGCTGGCGTAGGCCGCCTGGCCGTAATTGCCGTAGAACCCGGCGGTCGAGACGATGTTGAAGATGCGCCCCCAGCGGTACTCGGGCCCCCCGCGCCCGGCTTTCGCCTGCTCGCGCATCAGGGCCGTTGCGGCGTTGATGGCGTAGAACGCGGCCGACAGGTTGTTGCGGATCACCGCCTCCCAGTCCAAGGGCTCGGCCTTGAACACGAAGCCGTCGCGCAGGATCGCCGCGTTGTTGACCAGGATGTCGATGCCGCCGAATTGCCTGCGCGCCAGATCGACCGCGGCGAGGGCCGAAGCTGGGCTGGCGACGCTCTCGACATAGGCGGCCGCGCCGTTGCCGATCTCGTCGGCCGCCGCGCGGGCGACCCGGGGGTCGGCGCCCTCGCCGGCGATGCCGGTGCCGTTGTCGGCGATCACCAGCTTGGCGCCCGCCTCGCCCAACGCCCGCGCGATCGCCAGGCCGATGCCGCGCCCGCCGCCGGTCACCAGCGCGACCCGGCCTTCAAGCGCCGCGCTCATCCAACGGCCCGGCCGGCGGATTGAAGCTTGGCGCGCTCGGCCTCGGTGTAGAACGGGTCGGCGTGGATGTCCTCGCGCCGCATCCCGCGGCTCTCCAGCAGCGCCGAGGCCGCCTCGACCATCACCGGCGGCCCCGCGACATAGGCCTTGCAGCCGTCGAAATCGGCGAAGTCCCGGGCCACCGCCTCGTGCACGAAGCCGGTGCGCCGGCGGGTGGGCCCTTGCGGCTCCGACAGCACGGGAATGAAGCTCAAGTTTGCATGGCGCCGCGCCAGCGCCCGGAAATGATCCTCGAGGTACAGGTCGCGCTCGGCGCGCACGCCGAAATAGAGATGGATCGGCTGCTTCATGCCGAGCGCCAGCGCCGTCTCGACGATCGATTTGACCGGCGCCAGTCCGGATCCGCCGGCGATCGCCAGGATCGGCCCGCTGTGGTTCTCGCGCAGGAACGAGCTGCCATAGGGGCCCTGCACCCGGACCGCCTCGCCGGGCCTCAGCTTGGCCGCGACATAGGCGCTGGACGCGCCGCCGGCGACATGGCGGACGTGGAACTCGATCTCCCCGGCGCCCTGGCCGTCGCGCGGCGGGGCGTTGGCCATCGAATAGTCGCGCGGCGCGATGGCGTCGAATCCCACCATCGCGTATTGCCCGGCCGAGAAGGTGAACGGCCCGCCCTCCTCGATTCGAAGCCGCACCCGCTTGATGTCGTGCGTCATGTCGTCGAGCGCCGCGACGCGGCAGGCAAGCTCGCGCAAGGGGTGCGAGACCGCCTCGTCCAGCTCGAGCCAGGCCAGCTCCACTCCCGGCCCTTGCGGCAGCGACCGGCAGGCCAGCACCAGGCCCTCGGCGCGCTCGGCGTCGGTCAGCGCGAACTCGGAATAGGGGGTCAGCTCCACCCGGCCCGCCAGCAGGCGCGACTTGCAGGCGCCGCAATTGCCGCTGCGGCAGCCGTGCGGATACGGCACGCCCTGGGCCAGGGCCGCCTCCAGCACCGTCTCGCCGTCCGGCACGTCCACCGGCACCGCCCATTGCCCGATCTTGACGGATAAGCCCATCGATCTCCCTATGGCGCGAAAACAGGGGCCACGAAATCGGCCCCGGCAAAACTGTTGGATAGCCCAACAATATTGTCAGGTCGCCCCCGGCTGGGCAAGCCGGGGGCAGACGGCGGGCGCGAATGCCGGTATGATGTCCGCGACTTGGCCGCCTGGGCCGATTGCGGCTCCGACAGGGCGCGGCCAAGACCGGGAAACCGAGGGTTAAAGAGATCAAGGGGGAACGGAGAAACGCCATGCGGAAGTTTCTGTCGATCGCGGCCGCCGCGCTGGCGGCGGGCGGGTTCGCCGGCGCCGGGGCGCAGGCGCAGGACGTCACGCTGAAAGTGCATCATTTCCTGCCCGCCGGCGCGCCGGCCCAGGCGAAATTCATCCAGCCCTGGACCGAACGGGTGACCAAGGCCTCGGGCGGCAAGATCAAGTTCCAGATCTACCCGTCGATGCAGCTTGGCGGCCCGCCGCCCGGCCTGTTCAACCAGGCGCGCGACGGCGTGGCCGACATCGTGTGGACGCTGCCCAGCTACACCGCCGGGCGCTTCCCGCTGGTCGAGGTGTTCGAGCTGCCGTTCATCACGCGCACGGCGTCCGCGACCGCCCCCGCGGTCCAGGAGTTCGCCGACAAGCACCTGAAGGACGAATTCAAGGAAGTGAAGCCGCTGGTGTTCCACAGCCACGCGCCCGGCCTGTTCCACGTCAAGGCGAAGCCGATCATCTATTTCAGCGACCTGCAGGGGCTGAAGATCCGCGCGCCGACGCGCACGATCAACGACGCGTTGAAGGAGCTGGGCGCCACGCCCGTGGGCATGCCGGTGCCGCAACTGCCGCAGGCGCTGACCACCGGCGTGGTCGACGGCGCGGTGATCCCGTTCGAGGTCGCCGCCGCGCTGAAAATCCAGGAGCTGGTGAAGTTCCACTCCATCGTGCCGAATTTCTACACCTCGGTGTTCATCTTCGCGATGAACAAGGCCAAATACGACGGCCTGCCGGCGGATTTGAAGAAGGTGCTCGACGCCAATACCGGCCTGACGCTCGCCAAGGAATTGGGCAAGACCTGGGACGACGCCGAAAAGCCGGGGGTGGACGCGGCGGTCAAGCAAGGCAACCGCTTCAACACCATGGAGGGGCCCGAACTCGACCGCGCCCGCAAGGCGGTCGAGCCGGTCTATGACAACTGGGTCAAGACCGCGACCGCCAAGGGAGTGGACGGCAAGAAGCTGCTGGCCGAGGCCCAGGCGCTGATCGCCAAGTACGCCGCCGCCAAGTAAGCGGCAAGGTAAGCGGCAAGCGCCGCCGGCCGGCGCGGCCGGATTTGTCCCCCGCCTTTTGCCCTGGGCAAGGGGCGGGGGGCTTCATTTATAGTGCGCCTCGGCGATGCATGATCCAGCCTCTATCGGAACCATCGGACGGGCGCTGAGCTCCCTCAGCCGCGGCTTCGCCATCGCCGGCGGGCTGGTGCTGACCGCGTTGACCGTGCTGTCGGTCGTCAGCATCGGCGCGCGCGTGGCGGTGGGAAAACCCGTGCCCGGCGACTTCGAGCTGGTCGAGATGGGCGGCGGCGTCGCCGTGTTCGCGTTCCTGGCCTATTGCCATCTCAAGCGCGGCAACGTGATCGTCGATTTCTTCACCATGCGCGCCTCGGCCCGCCACAAGCTGCTGCTCGACCTGGTGGGCCACCTGATCTACC
>JBQTIS010000258.1:0-2756 GCA_052387895.1 Rhodospirillales bacterium
GGTGCTGCGCCAGCTGCTCGCAGCGCTGCGACGGGATTTCAGCGCCATCAGCGTGCCGGCCTTGAGCTGCGCCCGGGCGCGCGCCACTTCGGCCTCGCCCGCCGATTGCCCGAGCTTAGCGAGCTCGCCCGCCACCACCGGCATCAGCTCGCGCACCCGGTTCTCGCCCGTGCCGGCGTAGATGCCGAACAGCCCGCCGTCGCGCATCGATCCGGCGAAGGAGTAGATGCTGTAGGCGAGCGCGCGCTTCTCGCGCACTTCCTGGAACAGGCGCGAGGACATGCCGCCGCCCAAAAGCATGGACATGACCTGCATCGGATAGAAGTCCGGGTCGTGATGCCCCACTCCCTCGAAGCCGAGCACCAGATGAACCTGGTCGAGTTTGCGCTGGTCGCGCTTCTCGCCGCCCCGATAGCGCGCGGGCGCGCGCGCATGCGCGGCCGCCGGCGCCAGGGCGTCGAATTTCTCGCCCGCGAGCTGCACCAGCCGGTCGTGATCGACGTTGCCGGCGGCCGCCAGCACCAGCCGGCCGGGCGCGTAGTGCCGGGCGAGGAACGACCGCACCGCCCCGCGCTTCATCCGCCGCACCACGTCGGCGCGGCCTAGGACCGGGCGGCCCACGCCCTGGCCCGGAAAGGCGGCGGCCTGGAAATAGTCGAACACGATGTCGTCGGGCGTGTCGCGGGCCTGGCCGATCTCCTGCAGGATCACCGCGCGCTCGCGTTTGAGTTCTTCGTCGTCGAAAAGCGAGTGCTGCAGAATGTCGGCGATCATGTCGACCGCCAGATCGACGTCGCCTTTCAGCACCCGGGCGTAATAGGCGGTCTGCTCGCGCGCGGTATAGGCGTTCATGTGCCCGCCCACCGCCTCGATCTCCTCGGCGATGGCTTTGGCGGTGCGCCGGCGCGTGCCCTTGAACACCATGTGCTCGAGCAGATGCGCCACGCCGTTGACCCGCGCGCCCTCGTCGCGCGTGCCGACATCGCACCACACCCCCACGGTCGCCGACTCGACCGTGTCGACGCGGTCGGTGGCGACGCGCAAGCCGTTGTTTAGCGTGGTTACGCGCACGCTCATGCCGCGGACTTCTCGCCCGTGCGCGCGCGGGCGCGCGCGGCGATGAACTCGCGCAAGGCGCCGAGGTCGTTGGGCAGGCGCATGCAGCGCTCCTCGCGCTGGTTGAGGTCCGCCAGGCGCGCCGGCAAGGCGGGCCGCTGGCCGGTGGCTTTTTCGACCGCGTCGGGGAACTTGGCGGGGTGGGCGGCGCCGAGGGCGACGACCGGCACGCCGCGCCTGCGTTCGACCGCGCGGGCCGCGGCCACGCCGATGGCGCTGTGCGGGTCCAGCACCTCGCCGCTGCGCCGGAACTCCTCGCGCATCGCGGCCAAGGTCGCGGCGTCGTCGAACCGCCTGGCGGTGAACGCTTCGCGGGCGCGCTGCATCTGGTTGGAGCCGAGCTTGAGGGCGCCCTCGGCGCGCAACGCCTTCATCGCCGCCGACAGCGCCTTGCCGTCGCGGTCGAACAGGTCGAACAGCAGGCGTTCGACGTTGCTGGATACCTGGATGTCCATGCTGGGGCTCAGGGTCGGCTCGACCGCGGCGATGCGCATCTCGCCCGTTTCGAAGAAGCGCGTAAGGATGTCGTTGCGGTTGGAGCCGCAGATCAGAAGGTCGACCGGCAGGCCCATCGCCCGGGCCGCGTAGGCCGCGTAGATGTTGCCGAAATTGCCGGTCGGCACCGAGAAGATCACGGAGCGGTCGGGCGCGCCCAGCGCCAGCGCGGCATGGACGTAATAGACGATCTGCGCCGCGATCCGCGCCCAGTTGATCGAGTTGACCGCCGACAGGCCGACACGGTCGCGGAACGCGAGGTCGTTGAACAGGCCCTTCACCAGGTCCTGGCAGTCGTCGAAGCTGCCGTCGATGGCGACGTTGTGCACGTTGGCCGCCATGACCGTGGTCATCTGCCGGCGCTGGACCTCGCTGACGCGGCCATGGGGGTGCAGCATGAAAACGTCGATCCGCGCGCGGTCGCGGCAGGCCTCGATCGCGGCCGAGCCAGTGTCGCCCGAGGTGGCGCCGAGGATGGTGACGCGCGCGTCGCGCTGGGTCAGCACATGATCAAAAAGCCGGCCGACGACCTGCAACGCGAAATCCTTGAACGCGAGGGTGGGCCCGTGGAACAGCCCCATCAGCCACAGATCGGCGTCGAGCTGCTTCAGGGGCGCCACGGCGCGGTGGTCGAAACCGGCGTAGGAGTCGGCGCAGATCCGCGCGAAATCGGCCTGGCCCACGCGCCCGCCGAGGAACGGCGTCATCACGGCCGCCGCCAGCTCGGCATAAGGCAGGCCGCGCAGCGCGCGTTGCTGGTCCGGCCCCAGGCGCGGCCAGGCCTCGGGCACATAGAGCCCGCCGTCGCGGGCAAGGCCTGCCAGCAACACGTCGTCGAACGCAAGAACCGGGGCCTCGCCCCTGGTGCTGATATAGCGCACGGCCGCCGTGCCTTTCGAGTTTCCCATGCCCGCGGGCCCTACGTTTACGGCGCAACCCAGCCCTCCGCAACCCGCCTCTGGCTCGGGCCCGCGGCTAGGCGGTAAGCTTCGCGGGAAGCCAAGCGCCGCAAGGAAACCAGCCATGACCGCAAGCCACGCCGCGGGCCCCGGCCCCAACACGCCGATCCGCGCGCGCAATAAGGTGGTGCAGATTTTTTAACACCGCGCCCCCATGGGGTTCTTGGTGCCCGGCCGACGGATATT
>JBQTIS010000259.1:0-2237 GCA_052387895.1 Rhodospirillales bacterium
CGCCTGAGGGCCGAAATCCTTCGGCGGGCGAAGGCCCGGAGCTGGTGAGAGGGATTCAACTTGGCCGGAACTTGCGCTAGCCATCGGGACTGGATCGATCGGCGTCTTCTCGCTGATGCTCACGACGTTCGGCGCGTCGTTTGCCAGCTCTGGCGCCGCCTGATTCGCCGTCTCGGCGGCCAAACGCGGGGCGCGCTCCGGCGCGGCATTCCGCTTTTCCGCGTCGCGCGGCGGCATCTGTACCGGTTCGGGGCGTTGCGATAGCTTCCCGCGCGCTTCAGGGCCTAACCATCAGGGCCGGGAGGGTCGATTGTTCAAGATGGCTTTGGCCGTCGTGGCCGTTTCGCTGTCCGCGTCGGCTTGGGCCGCCGGTCCTTGCGACGGGCGTTACCAGGGCACGCTGACCGTGCAGGGCGAGCGCGGCGTCAGCGTCGCGCCCTTGGTGTGGACCGTGCGCGACACGTTGATCTATGGCGGATTCGAAGGGCCGTCTGGCCTGTTTCTGATCGAAGGCACGGTCGACGCCGGCTGCAACGTCGTCGACGCTTCCGCGCGCGATTACGTGGCGGGCGAGCCGATGCCCATCGTCGGCACCGTCACCGAGGGAATGTTCCAGCACAACGGCCCGGTGCGCGTGACCTATCGCATGCGCAGGGACGGGTAGGTCGGCTCAGTTCCGCCGCGCGCTCGCGCCGCCAGCGAAACTTCCCAGCCGCCAGCCTGACACCAGATACGCCCCGTTCGCGCGCCGCCAATGCACCAGCCCCGCGGGCTCGCCGGGCGCGGGCAGCGCGGGCATCCCCATCAGGCGCAGCGGCAGGTCGCGCGCCATGCCCAGCGCCTCCGCAAAGCCGATTCCCAGGAACGACGCCATGTTGTTGAGCGCGCGATCCAGCGTAAGGGACGAGCCCGCTAGTTGCGCGGTGCCGGGCAGGCGCGGCGGGCCGTCGTCGTCGCGGCGGATCGGCACCGGCCCCAGCGTGTAGTCGCCGGGCCCGGCGCAAGCGGCGGCGGTGGCGTCGGTCACCAGCACCGTGCGGCCATGCCCCTTGGCGCGGGCATAGACGCGCAAGGTCGCGGGCGGAACGTGCAGGCCGTCGGCGATGAACGAAGCCATCATCCGGTCCTCGGCCAGCTGCGCCAGGATCACGTTGTCCTTGCGCGGCAGCAGCGCGGGCGCCCCGTTGCCCAGATGCGTGGATAATCGCGCGCCGGCGTCGGCCGCCTCGCGCACCTGGGCCGCGCTGGCGCCGGTGTGGCCGAGCGCCACCGCGACGCCGTGCGCGCGGGCATGGCGGATCAGCGCCATCGCGCCGTCCACCTCCGCCGCCAGGGTGAGCAGCCGGATGCGTCCGCCCGCCGCGCGGTTCAGCCGGTCGAACACGGCGATGTCGGCGGGGATCATCGCGTCTGGGGGATGGCAGCCGCGATAGCCCTCGACCGGCGACAGGAACGGGCCCTCGAGGTGATAGCCGGGCACCATCAGCCGGGCGAGCGGCGATGCGTTCGCGGCGCGCTCGAGCGCGCGGAAGCACGCCTCCAGCCGGTCCACCGCGGCCGAGATCAGCGTGGGCAGGCAGACCAGGCACCCGGTCGCGGCCATCGCCGTCAGCGCGCGGTCGAGGCCGTCGCGCGCGATCGCCGGGTCGTTGAAGTCGATGCCGGCGAAGCCGTTTACCTGCAGATCGACCATGCCGAACGTGGCGATTTCGTCCGCCAACGCGCCGCCGCGAGCCACAGGCGCGATGTCCGCGACCGCGCCCGCGCCGTCCAGCGCCACGCGCACGGCGCTGCCGGGCCCGGTTTCGACCTCGATCGCGGCGTCGGACATGCGGCGCACCCGGCGTTGCTGCTGCCGGGCGCGAGTATAGAACGGAAGCCGGAGTAGGGGGCTAGTCGGCGGCTTGCGCCATCACGGCGGCGGGCACGTTGCGCGGGATCGTCACCATCACCGTCGTGCCCTTGTTCGGCTCGCTCTGCATCGTCAACTTGCCGCCGTGCAGCTTGGCCAAGGCGCAGGCCAGCGGCAGGCCCAGGCCGGTGCCGTGGTTGTGGCGCGAAGAGGCGCTTGCGATCTGAGGGAACGGCTGCATCACGAGGGGGATGTCCTCGGGCCGCATGCCGATGCCGGTATCGGCGACGAAGAATTCGGTGCTCTCGTTGGTCGGCTGGCGGATCGCCACCGTCACCTTGCCGCCCTTGGGTGTGTACTTCACCGCGTTGCTCAGCATATTCAG
>JBQTIS010000260.1:0-1650 GCA_052387895.1 Rhodospirillales bacterium
ACCTCCCCAAGGCCTCAAGCGCCTCCCGCGCGGAAAGAGGAGCCAGGGCCGAGGCCAGACGCCCTAGGCGGGCGCTCCGCGCGGCCATGCCCGCCCCGCCCCAGGGGCCCCAGTTGACGCTCAAGGCCGGCAGGCCCGCGGCGCGGCGCTCCGCCAGGAACCGCTCGGCTATGGCGTGGTCGAAATCGTCGCCGCCCAGCGCCGCGTCGCCGCCCGTCGCCAGCACCTGGAACACGCCCTTCTCGAGCCTGAGCAGCGAGATGTCGAACGTGCCGCCGCCCAAATCGTAAACCGCGTAAAGCCCCTCGACGCCCTTGTCCAGGCCATAGGCCAGCGCCGCGGCCGTGGGCTCGTTGACCAGCCGCAGCACGTCGAGGCCCGCCAGCCGCGCCGCGTCGCGCGTGGCGGTGCGCGCCGCGTCGTCGAAATAGGCCGGCACGGTGACGACCGCGCGCTCGACCGCGTGGCCCAGGCTCGCCTCGGCCCGGGCCTTGGCGGCGCGCAGGATGTCGGCGGAAATCTCGACCGGCGAGAGCTGGCGGCCCGAGACCTTGAGCCGCACCATGCCCTCGCCGCCGGGCGCGATGTCGTAGGGCAGCGCGCCCGCGAGGGCCTTCAGGTCCTTGGCGCCGCGTCCCATCAGCCGCTTGATCGAGCTGACCACGGTCTCGGGCGCGTCGATCAGGCGGCGGCGCGCGGCCTCGCCCACCTCGACCGCGCCGCCCGGCGCTCCCAGGGGCGCGTAGGCGACCACCGAGGGGATCAGCGCCGCGCCGTCCTCGCCGCGGATCACCTCGGGCTTGCCCTTGTCGGCGATGGCGACGACGGTGTTGGTGGTGCCCAGGTCGATGCCGATGGCGGGGTTGCCGGCGCCCTCGTGCGGCAGCGGCGTCGCGCCGGGCTCGCGCAGTTGCAGCAGGGTCATGGCCCCGCCCCCGCGGCCGCGCGCAGCGCCGCGCGGCGCGCCCTGATTTCGTCGCCCATTTTCGTGAGATACTTGAGCCGCAGCACGGCGGCGCGCGCGGCGTCGCGGTCGGCGCGGGCGAAAGCCTCGGCCACGGCGGCGAGCGCCTGCTTGCGCTCGGCCTCGGCCTTGGCCGCGATCCGGGCGACCGCGGCGGCGTCGACGGCCCCGGCCAGGGCCTCGCGCATCTCCATCGCTTCGGTCAGCAGCGCGGAGTCCTTGATCGTGGCGCCGTCGCCCGGGTCGATCTCGATCCCCATGCGCTTCAAGAGATAGACGGCGCGCTCCAGCGGGTGCTTCAGCGTCTCGTAGGCGGCGTTCAGGCTGGCGGCCTGGGACTGCGAGAGCGCGCGCTCCTTGGCCGGCCTGGCGACGAAGCGGTCGGGGTGGAGCTGGCGCTGGAGCTGGAAATAGCGCCGGTCGAGATCGGCCGTATCCAGCGCGAACGCCTCGGGCAGCCCCAGGCGCTGGAAATGGTCGCGCTCGCCCGGCGGCTGCACCGCACGGCACGCCCCGCAGAAAGCCTCGCCGGGCGCGACCGGCGCGTGGCACGACCAGCACGGCGTCGGCGCGGCGGCGCCGGATGCCGGCTCGGATTTCGCTGCTGTCTTCGTCGCGTTCATCGCCGCCGATCTTCCGAAACTGCACCTAAAGAATCAGGCGCGCCGCTCCGGCTCGCGGCGCGC
>JBQTIS010000261.1:0-4827 GCA_052387895.1 Rhodospirillales bacterium
CATCGCGCTCGCGCTGGTCTGCGCGTTCGCGATGTTCATCGCCGGCCCGGCGGCGGCGACCAGGACCGTGTCGCGCTTGAAGTTGGACAATCGGCGGAAGTTGACCGGCACCGGCTTGGCGTAACCGAACAGGAAGGGCGATCCGGTGACGAGCAGCAGGGCCGGCAGCAGGACCGTCCCGAACGGGTCGATGTGCCGGAGCGGATTGAAGCTGACGCGCCCGAGCCGGAGCGCGGTGTCGTCGCCGAGCCGGTTAGCGACCCAACCGTGCGCCGCCTCGTGGAACGTGATCGCGAACAACGCGGGCAGCACCCACGTCGTCGCGTTAACCAAGCTCGAGGAGAACTCGTGCATCGGGGTCCCGGTGGGCCGATGTCTACGTGGCCCATCGGCCACGGCCTGTCCAGAACTTCGTCCGCGCCCCTGGAAACTGGCTGGACTTGACCTAGATAGGGAACTGTGCGCATCGTGCGCCGCCTTGGGGTGCTCCAGCCGCGTAGAAATCGACGTCACGACGTCGGTGCCTGTTGAGCGCCCTTTCCCGAAATGACGATCGGCCCAGGTTACGCGGGGCCCATCAAGAACAACAAAGGGCGCGGTCCGTGCCCCGCCGCTTCATGCGGCCGGCGGACGAGACCCTCAAGGAAAGACCGTATCTTGCACAGTTTCGAATCCCTCGGCCTGGCCGAGCCTTTGCTTCGCGCGCTCAAGCGCGAAGGCTACGACACTCCCACCCCCATCCAGCGTGAAGCGATCCCGGCGCTGCTCGCGGGCCGCGACCTGGTCGGCATCGCCCAGACCGGCACCGGCAAGACCGCCGCGTTCGCGCTGCCCATCCTGCAGCGCCTGAGCCAGGAGCCGGCGCGCGCCCAGCCCAAGCGTTGCCGGGTCCTCGTGCTCGCCCCGACCCGCGAACTCGCGGCCCAGATCGCCGAGAGCTTCCGCGTCTACGGCCAGTTCCTGCGCCTCTCGGTCGGGCTCGTCATCGGCGGCGCCAAGCCCGGCCCGCAGATCCGCGCGCTGGCCAGCGGCGTCGACGTTCTCGTCGCGACGCCCGGTCGCCTGCTCGATCACATGCAGACCAAGGCGATCAGCCTCGAATCCGTCGGCACGGTCGTGCTCGACGAGGCTGACCACATGCTCGACCTCGGCTTCATCGTGCCGATCCGCCGCATCCTCAGGGCCGTGCCGGCGAAGCGCCAGACGCTCCTGTTCTCGGCCACCATGCCGGGCCCGATTAGCGCGCTCGCGGACGAGCATCTGAAGGATCCCGCGCGCGTCGCGGTCAACCCCGCGGCCAAGACCGCCGACAAGGTCGACCAGCGGGTCTACCTGGTCGAGGCGGCGGCCAAGCGCCAGCTCCTGGTCGAACTCCTGTCTGGCACCGGGTTCTCCCGCGTGCTCGTGTTCACGCGCACCAAGCGCGGCGCCGACCGCCTGGCCCGCCACCTCGAGGGCGCCGGCATCGACGCCCAGGCGATTCACGGCGACAAGTCGCAGGGGCAGCGCCAGCGCGCGCTGAAAAGCTTCCACACCGGCGAGTTGCGGGTGCTGGTCGCCACCGACATCGCCGCGCGCGGCATCGACGTCGAGGGCATTACCCACGTCGTCAACTACGAGCTGCCGCATGAACCCGAAAGCTACGTCCACCGCATCGGCCGCACCGCGCGGGCCGGCGCCAGCGGCGTCGCCATCTCGCTGTGCGATCCCGCCGAGCGCGGAAACCTGCGGGCGATCGAGCGTCTGACCGGGCGCAGGCTGGCCGTCAGCGGCGACGCGCCGGCGGATTTCGGCCCTGCCGCCAACGACGACCCCGGAACCGCCCCGCGCGGCCCCCGGCGCACCCCCAAACATGCCCCCGAGCATGGCTGGCGCCATGCGAGTCGCCAGCGGCGATATCGCGGCTATAATGGCCGCCGGGCGGCATAACCCAGTTCCAGACCACGCCACCCAAACCTAGACAGGAGACGAGACTATGGCTACCGGTACCGTGAAATGGTTCAACGCCCAGAAGGGCTTCGGCTTCATCCAGCCGGACGACGGCGGCAAGGACGTGTTCGTGCACATCAGCGCCGTCGAGCGGTCGGGGATCGCCCCGCCCAAGGAAGGACAGAAGCTGAGCTACGATCTGGAGGCCGACCGCCAGGGCCGCAGCTCGGCGGCGAATCTGAAGCTGGTCTAACGGACCGGACAAGACCCGCGCTTGGCTTGCGCATCCCGTCCGGGAGAAGACGATGGCGAAGGAAGAGCTGATCGAATTCGAAGGCGCCGTGACCGAGGTCCTGCCTGACCGACGGTTCCGCGTCCGCCTGGACAATGGCCATGTCGTGCTCGCCTACACCGCTGGGCGCATGAGCAAGGCCAGGATACGCACGCTGGCCGGCGACCGCGTGACGGTGGAGATGACGCCCTACGACCTGGAGCGGGGGCGCATCATCTACCGGCACAAGGACGAACGCGCGGCCGCCGCCCCGCCGATGGCGCGGCCGGGCCAACGTCCGCAGAAGCGCTGGCGTTAGCCGCCCTTCTTTTCCGCTGACCCCTGCTTCGGCGAAGATCGCCATGCCCGCGAGGCAGGCGAGGGCGCCGCGCGTTACCATCGCGGCCAACGCCGCCCCCGCGCCTTCGTCCGGAGGCGGGGCGCGGCTCGCGCGCCCAACGCCCGATTCTTTGGCGGCCAACGAGATTGGCCTGAACCGGGGTTTCGGCGTGGATCCAAGGTCAGCAACGCCGGACACCGGGAGAATTGGCCGATGGCGAACGATCTCATTGTTCTCGTCCAGGACCCCGCCGCCTGGGCGGCGCTGGTGAGCCTGATCGCGATGGAGGTGGTGCTCGGGATCGACAACCTGATTTTCATTTCCATCCTGACCAACAAGCTGCCCGAGAACCAGCGCGAGCGCGCGCGTCGCATCGGCATCGCCCTGGCTTTGATCCTGCGGCTGGGGCTTCTGGGCGCCATCGCGATTATCGTGCAGCTCACCGCGCCCCTGTTCACGGCGTTCGGCCACGGCTTTTCCTGGCGCGACTTGATTCTGATCGCGGGTGGCCTGTTCCTGGTCTGGAAGGCGACCAAGGAAATCCACCACAACGTCGATCCCGACCCGGGGCCGGACATGTTCGACAGCGGCGCCGTGCAGCTCGGGTTCGCCGCGGCGATCGGGCAGATTCTCGTGCTCGACCTGGTATTCTCGATCGACAGCATCATCACCGCGGTCGGCATGACGGACGATGTCCCGATCATGGTCGTCGCCGTGCTGGCCGCGGTCGGCGCGATGCTGGTGGCCGCCAATCCGCTGGCGAACTTCATCCACGCCAACCCCACGGTGGTGATGTTGGCCCTCGGCTTCCTGCTGATGATCGGCACGGCGCTGATCGCCGAAGGGTTCGGCGCGCATGTGCCCAAGGGCTACATCTACGCCGCCATGGCGTTCTCGGCGCTGGTCGAGGGCCTCAACATGCTGGCGCGGCGGGCGAGGAAACGCCGCGAGCGGGCGCTGGCCGCCCGCGATGCGCGATAGGGCGCGGACCTAGCCGTTCTTGCCGCTGACCCCCGCCTCCGCGAACGTGGCCATGCCCGCGTGGCAGGCGAGGGCGCCGCGCAGCACCATCACGGCCAAGGCCGCCCCCGTGCCTTCGCCGAGCCGCATGCCGAGGTCGAGGATCGGCGGCTTGCCGATGCGCGCGCACAAGGCGCGGTGCGCCGGCTCGGCCGAGCAGTGCCCGACTTGGCAGTGATCCAGCAGCCCGGGCTCGAGCGCGTGCAGCACCGCCGCCGCGGCGGTGCAGGCATAGCCGTCCAGCACCACGGGAACGCGCGCAAGCCGCGCCGCCAGCACTGCGCCGGCGATCGCCGCCAATTCGCGCCCGCCCAGGGCGGCCAGCACGTTCAGAGGATCGCCCAGCAGGGCGCGGTTGGCGCTCACGCCCTGCTCCACCGCCGCGACCTTGCGTTCGAGCCCTTCGCCCGCCACGCCCGTGCCCGGGCCGACCCAGTCCCGCGCCTGGCCGCCGTAAAGCGCCCGGCAAAGCGCGGCACCGGCGGTCGTGTTGGCGATGCCCATCTCGCCCAGGCACAAGACGTCGATGCCCGGCTCAACCGCCATCATGCCGTAGGCCATGGCGTGCGCGCAGTCCGCCTCGCTCATGGCCGGGCCTGCCGTGAAATCGGCGGTGGGCCGGTCGAGATCCATCTCGTAGACGCGCAAGTCCGCGTCGATCGCCTTGCACAGCTGGTTGATCGCCGCTCCCCCGGCGATGAAGTTGGCCACCATCTGCTTGGTGACCGCGGCCGGATACGCCGACACCCCGCGCGCGGCCACGCCGTGATTGCCCGCGAACACGGCCACACGCGGCCGCTCGAGCCGGGGCGGATGCCGGCCCTGCCAGGCGCACAGCCATTGCGTCAACTCTTCCAGCTTTCCCAGCGCCCCCGGCGGCTTGGTCAGCTGCCCCTCGCGCGCGGCGGCCGCGTCCACGGCGGCGCGGTCGGGGCCAGGCAGCGCGGCCAGCAGGGCGCGGATTTCGGCGAAACTGGCGACGGGCTGTTGCGGCGGCATGGACGCTCCGGCCGGGCAAAGGGACTGACGGGCCCGCGCGCGTGGTCTATAAACAAGCTTGGCCGGCCGGACAAACGCCTTTGCGGCGCAACGCGGCCTGATTGAGACCTTTGCCTGGACTTGCGCGGAAACCGCGATGAGCGACCTTCCCTCGCCCGACAGCAATCCCGAAGAGGCGCCCGACAACTCGCCGGCCGCCTGGCTCAAGGATTTGAAGAGTGACGCGATCTTCTTCACCCGGGTTCCCATCGCCCATGACGGCGCGCTG
>JBQTIS010000262.1:0-8054 GCA_052387895.1 Rhodospirillales bacterium
GCGTGGGTACGCGCCGAAATGGAAGAGGAAAAGAAATACTGGGCAGCACTTGGTCATTTTATAGACACATTCTCGCTGGCTGAAAGGAATTTACAAGTCCTTTTATGGCACTACGCCGGGGTAAAACCGAAGATCGGCCGGGCGGTGCTGTCCGGCGTTAGGGCCGATGCGGCGATGAGTCTTATCTCGCGGCTTGCGGAGGCAAAGCGATGGCCGAGAAAAAAGCGTGCGAAACAGAAACATTATTTTGAACACTTCTCGCGCCTCGTGACTTTCCGAAATGCAATAGCCCATTATGGGGTTCAGGGAAGTGGTCTAAAAAGGAAGGCTACAAATAAATTTTGGGCTCTTACCAAGAGCCGCGTTCGAACTCACAGAGATTCGCCGGCCAAGTTAGAAGGGGCAACCCAAGACTTGGGGACGATTATTGCATATCTAACTTTGAGTGGGGACGGGACTGGGATGCCTCGGGGCCTTCGCCGACATTTCGAAGCGGATCAAGCGCGGCCATGGCGCTATAAACCTGCTCGACAACGAAAGCCCCGTAAATCGCCATCCCCTCGGTAAACTGTTCCAAGACGGCCACCCCCGCCTCGATCATCTGGGGGGTAATCTCGATCTTCTCATGCTTCTCCATTTCACCCTTCCTGGGCGATATTCACTTCTATCCGTAGTCGGCACCGGCCTGTCACGACACAATCACTAGGCCTTGGGGCTTGCTACGTCAAGGTGAACATCGCCAACACCTGGGCTGGAGGATTTCCTTGACCGGAACAAGTCGCCGGATCGCGAATTCCGGCCCTGGGCGGATAACCGACAATCCTCGTGCAATTCTTCGAGCGAATAGCCGCCGGCTTGATCGACGAATCCTTCGCGGCGATGTAACGAAGTCCAGCCTGTGGATAACGCCAAGACTCGAATATTGCGGAATCTTTGCTGCGAAATTGACAGGCCCAATCGAGTATGGAAGAAACCCAGCGAACCGCAATCAAGCCATGGAACGCCCAAGATGAACGATCAAACGGACGCCAAGTATTCTCACAACGACATTCTGCGATTGACCGCCGATATCGCGGCCTCCTATCTCGGCAACAACACCCTGCCCGCGGCGCAAATTCCGGAGGTGATCAGCACGGTTTACGGCGCGTTGAGCGGTCTCAACGGCGCCGGCGGCGCCAAGGCCGACGCGCCGAAGCCCGCCGTGCCGGTAAAGAAATCGATCACCAACGACTACATCGTCTGCCTGGAGGACGGGAAGCGGCTGAAAATGCTGAAGCGCCACCTGCGCACGACCTACGGCATGACCCCGGACGAGTACCGCGCGAAATGGGGCCTGGGCGCGGACTATCCGATGGTGGCGCCGAACTACGCCCAACAGCGCTCGGCCTTCGCCAAGAAGATCGGCCTGGGCCGGACGGCCAACAAGGCGCGCGCGCGCAAGGGCAAGGGCTGACTACGCCCTCGGGCGCGCCAGCGCCCGTTCCTCGGCGGCGATGCGCCAGGCCAGCATCGCCAGGTTCAGCAGCGAGAACAGGGCCGCGTACCACCACAGTCCGAACGCGGCCGGCAGCGTCGCCACTTCCGCGGCCAGCACCGCGTAATTCGGGTGCCTGATAAAGCGGTAGGGGCCCGTCCGCACCAGCGCCGCGCCCGGCACGACGACGATGCGCGTGGTCCAGCGCCGGCCCAGGGTCCACAGGATCCACGCCCGCGCCGCCTGCAACAGCAGATAGACGCCAATCCAGGCCGGCGACACCGGAGCGTCCCAGGCCAGCGTCCACAGCCCCGCGAGCCAGGCCGCGTGCAGTCCGATCAGCACCCAGTAATGCCCGGCGCCGGCCTCGATCGCCCCCGCCGCCATGAGCCGGCGCGCGTTGGCCCGTGCCCAGGCGGCCTCGGCCAGGCGTTGCGCCGTGACCAGCGCCAGGATCGTCGCGGCAAGCGTCATCGCCGCAGAGCCTAGCGGGGCTGCGCCCGCCGCGCGATTCCAGAGCGCGCGCGGCACGCACCGCCCCGGCCGCTCTAGCCTATCCACAGGCATCCGCGATAAGGGAAGTCCGGGGGGCCGGGGAGCCGCGCCGCGCTCACAAGCGGCGCCGCCGGCCGAAGGGGGACCAAGTCCGATGGAAAAGATGCTGAACGGCTATTTCCGGCTCGACGAGAACCGGACCAACGTGCGCACGGAGCTCTTGGCCGGCGTCACGACTTTCTTGACCATGGCCTATATCATCTTCGTCAACCCGTCGATCCTGAAGGCCGCGGGCCTGGAGCCGGGGGCGCTGTTCACCGCCACCTGCCTGGCGGCGGCCTATGGCTCGATCGCCATGGGGCTGTACGCCAACTATCCCGTGGCGATGGCGCCGGGCATGGGGCTGAACGCCTATTTCGCCTTCGGCGTGGTGCTGGGCATGAAGCAGCCCTGGCAGGCCGCGCTGGGGGCGGTGTTCGTTTCGGGCATCCTGGCCATGATCGTCAGCGTGCTTCCGATCCGCGAGTACATCGTCAACGCCATTCCCAAGTCGCTGAAAATGGCGATCTCGGCCGGCATCGGCCTGTTCCTGGGCATCATCGCGCTGGAGAACGCCGGCGTGGTCGTGGCGCACCAGGCCACGCTGGTGACGCTGGGCAAGATCACCCAGCCCACCGTGGTGCTGGCGGCGGTCGGCTTCATCGCCATGATCGCGCTCGACGCGCGCAAGGTGCCGGGTTCGATCATCATCGCCATCCTGGGCGTGACCGCGATCGGCATCGCCATGGGCATCACGCCGTTCCGCGGCGTGTTCGACCTGCCGCCCAGCCCCGCGCCCGGCCTGCTCAAGCTCGACGTTCCCGGCGCCCTGGAACTCGGCGCGCTGACCATCGTGTTCACGTTCTTCTTCGTCGATTTCTTCGACACCACCGGCACGCTGGTGGGCGTGGCACACCGCGCGGGGATGCTGGACAAGGACGGCAAGCTGCCGCGGCTGGGCCGTGCGCTGGTGGCCGACAGCTCGGCCAGCATCGTGGCCGCGGCGATCGGCACGTCGTCCACCACCAGCTACATCGAAAGTGCGGCGGGGGTGAAAGCCGGCGGTCGCACCGGGCTGATGGCGGTCACGGTGGGCGTGCTGTTCCTGCTGTCGCTGTTCGTGGCGCCGCTGGCGCTCAGCATTCCGGCCTTCGCCACCGCCCCGGCCCTGCTGTTCGTCGCCTGCCTGATGGCGCGCGGCATGACCGAGGTGGACTGGGAGGACGTGACGGAATACGCCCCGGCCGTGGTCTGCGCGCTGGCCATGCCGCTGACCTTCTCGATCGCGCACGGCATCGCGTTTGGCTTCATCGCCTATGCCGCGGCCAAGCTGCTGGCGGGACGGCCCAAGGAAGTGCATCCCGCGGTGATCGTGATCGCGGCGCTGTTCGTGGTTAAGTTCGCGCTGGTCTAGGGGGCCGGAAACTGTGGATAACCGGCCCAAGCCATGTGGAAAACCATGGCGGGCGCAGGGGGGTTCGGGTATAGTGGAAGCGCCGTGAAGAAGGCCGCGCCGGGTTACCGACGCGGCCCGAGTTTAGGGAGGAATCGCCACCAGGCGAAGGGATAAGGCAGAAGCTGCCTCATCCACGACCAACACTACGAACCAATAACCGTTGTGTGGCAAGCATGTTGAACAGCTTGCCACTTTTTTTCGCACTAATTGGAAAACGACGCCGGATTGAACAATACAAACAGTTATATAACCGATTCGGAGAATCCGATATCCGGACGCCTCTAGCGCCTACGCCTCGCCTTTTTGGCTAGGAGCCAAGGTGGGTTGGCGCGAATGATTCGTGCCTGGACCGGGCAACCCGCCCGGTGCGCCCCCGCCAGATACCCCAGGCTCATCAGGAACTCGTTCACCACCTCCTCGCCAGTGAAGCGGAAGGTCTGGCGAAACGCCTTGACCCAGTTATCCAGAGGCTGTGGATGGTTGGCGTCGAGCCATTGGGCGAACCCGCCGTGGCTGGCGCGCAATGCCCGGATGCGCCTGGCGTTGTCGATAATCGCCTCGACCTTCAGCCGGTTGCGGATGATGGCCGCGTCGGCCAGGAGGCGCCGGACATCGCGCGGCCCGAACGCCGCCACCTCGTCCACGTTGAAATCGCGGAACGCCGCGTTGAGCCCCCGGCGCTTCTTGAGCACGATCAGCCAGCTCAACCCCGCCTGCATGATCTCGAGCGCCAGGCGCTCGTGCAGCACGCGCTCGTCGCGCGAGGGAAAGCCGTACTCGGCGTCGTGGTAGGGCCCGTGGAACTCGTGGCCCGGCGCGATCTTGCAATAGGACATGAAGCGGGCGCGGACCTATTGGAACGAGACGAGTTGGCGGCGGATCGCCTGGTCGATCAGCACCCAGATGACCGCGGCGATCGCCGTGGTGACGGCGAACTTGATCGCCAGCCGCGGTTTGGCCGGGGCCGAGCTGGCGTGGCCCGGCTCGACCTTGTCCGGCGGGCGGTTGCCCCAGGGCAGGACGGCGAAGATCACCGTCCACCAGATCACCACGAACACCATGATGCCGGAATAGAGCGTCATGCCTGCTCGATCTCGATCAGCGTGCCGCAGAAATCCTTGGGGTGCAGGAACAGCACCGGCTTGTCGTGGGCGCCGATCCGGGGCTCGCCGTCGCCCAAGACGCGCATGCCCGCGGCTTTCAGCCGGTCGCGCGCGGCGATGATGTCCGCGACCTCGTAGCAGACGTGGTGGATGCCGCCCCCGGGATTGCGCGCGAGGTAGGCGGCGATCGGCGAGCTCTCGCCGAGGGGTTGCAGCAGCTCGATCTTGGTGTTGGGCAGCTCGACGAACACGGTGGTGACGCCGTGCGCCGGCAGCGCCAGCGGCGCCGACACCCTGGCGCCGAGCGTGTCGCGGTACAACGCCGCCGCCCTGTCCAGGTCCGGCACGGCGATGGCGATGTGGTTGAGCCGGCCGATCATCTCAAACCCTCATCACGTGGACGTCCGTCACGGGCTTGTGGCCGCGCAAGGCCAGGATCGCCTTGCGCACGGCGCGGCGCACCGCCTCGGCGATCTTGGCGTCGTCGGCGCGGTCCCTGGGCTTCATCGCCGCCACCGCCGCCTTGGCCGCGGCCGCCACCAGCGCGAGGTCGGCCGCGTCGGCCTCGGGATCCAAGAGGCCGCGCGCCGTGACGGCGGGATCGGCCTTGAGCGTCCCCTTCTTGTCCACCACCACGCTGGCCGTGGCGGCGCCGTTGTACATCAGCCGGTGGCGATCGCGCAGCACCGGACTGTCCATCGGCCGCAGCACCGTGCCGTCGAGCGCCAGCCTGCCGTGGCGCACCGTCGCCACGGTCTCGGCCGGGCCCGGCGCCAGGCGGATCACCTGGCCGTTCGCCGGCACCACGGTCTGGTGCACCTGGCATTCCTTGGCGAGCTCCGCGTGCGCCATCATGTGCCGCATCTCGCCGTGGACCGGCACGGCGATTTGGGGCCGCACCCACTGGTACATCTGCGCCAGCTCATCGCGCGCGGGATGGCCCGAGACGTGCACGAAATGGTCCTTCTCCGTCACCACCTCGACGCCCTGGGCGATCAGCCGGTTCTGCAGGCGGAAGATCGCGCGCTCGTTGCCCGGAATGATGCGCGAGGAGAACACCGCCGCGTCGCCCTTTTCCAGCGTGATGTGCGGGTGCTCGCCCTGGGCGATGCGCGCCAGCGCCGAGCGCGGCTCGCCCTGGCTGCCGGTGCACACCAGCAGCACCTTGTCGCGCGGCAGGTAGCCGGCGTCGTGCTCGGCGACGAATTCCGGCGTCTCGGCCAGGTAGCCGGTGGCGCGCGCGGCCTCCTGCATGCGCCACAGCGAGCGGCCGATCAGCGCGGCGTGGCGGTCGTGCTTCGCGGCCACCCGCGCCATGGTCTCCAGCCGCGCCACGTTCGAGGCGAAGCAGGCAACGGCGACGCGGTGCTTGAAGCGGCCCACCAGCCGTTCCAGGCTTTCGCGCACGCCCAGCTCCGAGCCGGATACGCCCTCGCGCAGCGCGTTGGTGGAGTCGCACACCATCGCCAGCACGCCGTCGGCGCCCAGGCGCCGCAGCGCCGCCTCGTCGGTCACCTCGCCCACCAGCGGCGCCTCGTCGATCTTCCAGTCCCCGGTGTGCAGCACCACGCCCGCTTTGGTGCGGATCGCGACTGCGTTGGGCTCGGGAATCGAGTGCGTGAGCGTGACGAGCTCGAGCTCGAACGGTCCGACCTTGAATCTGGCCGACAGCGGCACTTCGGTCACCGGCACGTCCTCGCCCGGACCGTCTTCCTTCAGCTTGCGGCGCAGCACCGCCGCGGCGAACGGCGTGGCGTAGACCGGGCAGCGCAGTTTCGACCACAGATACGGCACCGCGCCGAGGTGGTCCTCGTGCGCGTGGGTCAGCACCAGCCCCGCCAGCTTGTCGCGGCGCCGGGCGATGTAGTCGATGTCGGGCATGATGACGTCGAGCGCGGGCTGGCTGTCGTCGGCGAAGGTGATCCCCAGGTCGATCATCAGCCACTTGCCGGCGTGGCCGTAGAGGTTGAGGTTCATGCCGATCTCGCCCGACCCGCCCAGCGGCAGGAAGTACAGGCCCTGGTCGCGCGGCAACTCGAACTCGGGCGGAGCCTGGGCGGCGGCCGCGGCGGCTTTCTTCTTCATTTCCCGGCGTTGCGCTGGTACACGCGCAGCAACCCGTTGAGCGTCAGGTCCACGTCCACCGCGTCGAAATGCATGGCGTCCTGGAACAGCGGCGCGAGCCCCCCGGTGGCGATCACCTTCATCTTGGCGCCGTATTCCTTCTGGATGCGCGCGATCAGACCCTCGAACAGGCCGATATAGCCCCAGTAGATGCCGGACTCCATCGCCGACACCGTGCCCTTGCCGATCACGCGGGTGGGGCGGCGCACGCCGATATGCGGCAGCTTGGCCGCGCCCTCGTACAGCGCCTTCAGCGACAGGTTGATGCCCGTGGCGATGACGCCGCCGACGAAATTGCCGTCGCCGTCGACGATGTCGAAATTCGTCGCCGTGCCGTAGTCCACGACCACCAGCGGGCCGCCGTAGGCGGCGTGCGCCGCGACCGCGTTGACCAGCCGGTCGGCGCCGGCCTCCTCGGGCTTGTCGATCAGCACCTTGATGCCCAGGTTGACGCCCGGCTCGCCGATCACCATCGGCTCGCACCGGAAATAGCGGCGGCACAGGGTCTTGAGGTTGAACAGCATCTCGGGCACGACGATGGCGATGATGACCGCGTCGATGTCCTGGAGCTTCAGTCCCGACAGCGTCATGAGCTGGGTCAACCAGGCGGCGAACTCGTCGGCGGTGCGGCGCGCCTCGGTGCGCGTGCGCCAGTTGCCGCGCACCTGGTCGCCGTCGAAAACGCAGAACGAGGTGTTGGTGTTGTTGGCGTTGATGCCGAGCAACATGGCCGCGCCCCCTATCCCGCGCCCCGGCTAGCCGGCCCTGGCCCGGCGCACGTCGCCCGCGCTGACGCGCCGGCGCTCGCCGCCGGCCAGAACCAGCTCCAGCGCGCCGTCGGGCCCCAGATCGGCGAAGCGGCCGCTGACCGCCTCGTCGCCCAGGTTCACCTCCAGCGTCTCGCCCAGGCGCCAGGCGCGCTTCAGCCACGCCTCGCGCACCGGGGCGAAGCCTTCGTCGAGCCAGCGGTCGGTCCAGGCCATGAAGTGCCGGGCGAAGGATTCCAGCACCTCGGCCGGCTCCACCGCCTCGCCGCCCTCTTCGCGCATCGAGCTGGCGGGAAAGGCCGCGTCCCTGGGGCTGCTCGCCACGTTCACGCCCACGCCTAGGACCAGGAAATCCAGCGCGCCGTCGGCTTTCACGGTCGACTCCAACAGGATGCCCGCGACCTTGCGGTCGTTCAGCAGCACGTCGTTGGGCCATTTGTAGCGCAGATCGGTCAGCGGCGGCACCAGCCCGCCCAGAGCACCCCCCACGGCAAGGGCGGCGAGGAACGAAAGCTCCGGCGCGCGCGCCGGCGGGCAATCCGGCCGCAGGACCAGCGAGCAATAGAGAGTGCCCGGCGGCGATGCCCAGCCGCGGC
>JBQTIS010000263.1:0-5035 GCA_052387895.1 Rhodospirillales bacterium
CGGGTCGCCCGGGCCGTGTTCATGCCGGTGGTGCTCGTCATGGACGTGCAGATGCGCGTGCTCGGCGGGTTCATGCATGTGTTCGTGCTCGTGCCGTTCCGTCAGGTGCAGCCAGGTTCCCAACCCCATGAGAGCGCCGGCGGCGGCGAGCTGAACGGTCACGGGATCGCCCAGCGCCACGGTAGCCGCGAGCGCGCCGAGAAAGGGAGCGGTGGCGAAATACGCCCCGGTTCGCGCGGCGCCGAGGCCGCGCAACGCCAGCACGAACAACGCCAAGCTGACGCCGTAGCCGAGAAAGCCGACGCCGGCGGCGACGAACGCAGCCGGCATGGCGGGAAGCGCCGCACCGGCCGACAGGCCCAGCGCCAGATTTACCGGTCCGGCGACCAGGCCTTTGATCATGGCGATTTGCACCGGATCGGCCAGCGACGCCTTGCGCGTCAGGTTGTTGTCGATTCCCCAGGCGACGCAGGCGCCCGCGACCGCCAGCGGCCCCGCCAAGCCGCTCCATGAAGCGCCGTCCCGCCAGGAGAGCACGGCCGCGCCGGCGACGATGCTGGCCATTCCAAGGGCGATGCGCCGGTCGAAATTCTCGTGAAAGACGAACCATGCGATCAATGCCGTGGCGACCCCTTCCAACGTCAGCAGCAAGGACGCGGCGGCGGCTTCGGTCAGCGTCAGCCCGATCATCAGCAACACGGGGCCGGCAATGCCGCCCACCAGGGTCGCGCCCGCAAGCCAGGGCAGATCGCGGCGCTGAATCGGCATTTCGGACGCCCTGCCCAGACGGACGCGCAGCCAGCGCCAAAGCGCCAGGCCGAGGCCGGAACCGAGATAGAAAAGCCCCGCCAGCATCCACGGGTCGACATGGCCGAGCAGCAGCTTTGCCGCGGGCGTCGACAGGCCGAACAGAGCCGCGGCCAACAATGCCCAGCCGACGGCGGTGGAATTCAATCCGGCCTCCTGTCGATCGCGTTGCGCGCCAAGCCGAGCTTACACCCACGACCGGCACGGCATTCAACTTCGCGGCGCGCGGACCGGCGGCTGTTGCGCCGGCCCCGTTGGCCGTGCCACGCTTGGCGCCCGCATGATCGTCGTCCATCACCTCCACCCCGCCAATTTCTACGCCTCGGGCGCGATCGAACGCGCGCACACGCTGCGCGCCGATGCGGCGGCGCTCAGCCGCGCGCTGCATGCGCCCGGCGCGCGCGTGGTGCCGGTATGGCGCGCGCGCAACCTGGTTGCCGAGGGCGACCCGCCCCGGGCCGTGGCGCTGGCCGTGGCCGAGTTCCGGCGGCGCTTCGCCGAAACGCCGCTGGACCCCGGAACCGACGCGGTGCTGCTGGGGCTGATCGGCGGGGCGGCGCATTTCGCGGTCGATCTGTCGGCGTTGCCCGAGGAGGAGGCGCAGGCGCGCGTGGCGGGGCTGGCCAAATTCGCCGACCTGCGCGCCGTCGGCCCCTTGATGGCGCGCGACGAAGGCGCGCTGTTGGCCTATGCGCGCGGCCTGATCCATTGGCACGACCGCCACCGCTTCTGCGGCGCCTGCGGTTCGCCCGCCGCGCCGGCCGAGGGCGGCCATGTGCGGCGCTGCACGAACGCCGCGTGCGGCGCGTCGCATTTTCCGCGCACCGACCCGGCTGTCATCATGCTGGTGACCGACGGCCAACGACTGCTCTTGGGCCGCCAGCGCATCTGGCCGCTGGGGCAGCACTCGGTGCTGGCGGGGTTCGTCGAGCCGGGCGAGAGCCTGGAGGACGCGGTGGCGCGCGAGGTATTCGAGGAGGTGGGTCTTAGGGTGCGCGACATCCGCTACCGCTCGTCACAGCCCTGGCCGTTTCCGGCTTCGATCATGTTGGGTTTCACGGCGCTGGCCGACCCGGCGGAGCTAAGGGTCAACACCGAGGAGCTGGAAATCGCGCGCTGGTACACCCGCGCCGAGGTGAAGAGCTGCCCCGAGAACGAGGTGTTCCGCCTGCCGCGGCGCGATTCGATCGCGCGAAGGCTGGTCGAGGACTGGCTCGAGGAAACCGGCTAGCTTTTCGATCCCTAGCCCTTGTATCCCTAGCCTTTGGACCCTTTGGCGCGGTGGCGACGGAACGGGCTGGCCGGATAGACGCCGAGAATCTTGAGCTTGGACGAGAAGAATTTCAGCTCCTCCAGCGCCAGCCGCACCGGGCGATGGCTGGGGTGGCCCTCGATGTCGGCGTAGAACTGCGTGGCGAAGAAATCGCCGCCGACCATGTAGCTTTCCAGCTTGGTCATATTGACGCCGTTGGTGGCGAAGCCGCCCATCGCCTTGTACAGCGCCGCCGGCACGTTGCGCACGCGGAACACGAAAGTGGTGATAACTTCTTTCGACGAATCCGCCGGCTGCATCCGGCGCGCCATGATCAGGAAGCGCGTGGTGTTGTGCTCGGCGTCCTCGATGTTGGCGCGCAGCGACTTGAGGCGGTAGAGCCGGCCGGCCAGCGACGAGGCGATCGCCGCGACCGACTTGTCGCCGCGCCGCGCCACCTCGGCCGCCGCGCCCGCGGTGTCGGCCGCCACCACGGGCTTCACGCGCAAGGCGCGGATCAGGTTGCGGCACTGGCCGAGCGCGTGGACGTGGCTGGTGACGGTCCTGAGGCCCGCGACGGTCGCGCCCCTGGGGGCGAGAAGATGGTGCTCCACGCGCTGGAAATGCTCGCCGATGATGTATAGGCCGGAATCGGGCAGCAGGTGATAGATGTCGGCGACGCGGCCGGCGACCGAGTTTTCGACCGGGATCATCGCCAGCCGCGCCCGGCCCTCGCGCACCGCCGCGAAGGTCTCGGCGAAATCGTGGCATGGCAGCGAACGCAAGCGCGGGAAAACGGTGCGGCAGGCGAGGTCGGAATAGGCGCCCGGCGATCCCTGGAACGCGATCGTGTTGGACGGTTTCGCGGCGGCGGTCATGGATGGGGCGTCATGGGCGGGGCGTCATGGGCAGAGCGGTCATGGGCGGGACGTCCGGGGCGGGGCGGCGGCGGGCGGCGCGTCATCGCGGCGCCAGCAGTTCGCGCGCGCGCGCGAGGTCGGCCGGAGTATCGACACCGAGCGGAACGGTGTCAACCAACACGGCGTCGATTCGCATGCCGTGTTCCAGCGCGCGCAGTTGCTCCAGGCTCTCGCGCCGCTGCAGCACCCCCGCTGGCAGCTTGACGAAGCGTTCCAGAGCCGCGCGCCGATAGGAATAGAGCCCGATGTGGTGGTAGTGCGGGCCCTGGCGCGCGGGCACGGTGGCGCGGCTGAAATAGAGCGCGCGGGCGACGCGCCCGCCGGCCGCGAATCCGGCGACGCATTTGACGATGTTGGGATTGGCGCGGTCCGCCTCGTCCGCGATCTCGGCGACCAGCGTGCAGATGTCGACCGCGGGGTCCGCCAGCGCTTCGAGCGAGGCGCGGATCGCCTTGGGATCGATGGTGGGAAGGTCGCCCTGCACGTTGATCACCACGTCGTGGCGGCGCTCAGGGTCGAAGCGGGCGACGGCCTCGGCGATCCGGTCGGAGCCCGTGGGGAGGCCGGGATCGGTCAGCACGGCGCGGCCGCCGGCCGCCGCGACCGCGTCCACCAGCGCCTGTTCGGCGCAGGCCACCAGCACCGGGCCGCAATCCGCCTCGATCGCCCGGCGCCAGACATGCACGATCATCGGCTGCCCGTGGATGTCGGCCAAGGGCTTGTTGGGCAGGCGCGTGGCGGCCAGCCGCGAGGGGATGGCGATCATCGGTTTCATGCGGCCCCGACCATAGCCTTAAGCCCCCGCGGGGGTGAAGCGCCGGGGGCGAACCCGCGGACCGGGGCGCCTTGGCGCATATGCCGCTGGCAGGGTTGCGTTCGCCCGGGGCGGGAGGCTAAATTCCGCGCGCGTTTCCAAGGTCCGGGCATGAAGTCCGCTTTCAAGGGGTAGACTCTTCTCATGGCGACCAAGCAGCAAGCCGACCCGTTGTTCTGGAACAAGGTGGCCGGGGCGATCTTGTTCAGCGGGTTGATCGCCATGACCGCGGGCTTCATGGCCGAGCTGCTGGTGCATCCCAAGATGCTCAAGGAAAACGTGCTGGCGGTGGCGGTGCCGGAATCGGCGACCAAGGGCCCGGTCGAGCAGAAGCCGTTGGAGCCGATCGGGCCGCTTCTGGCCAAGGCCGACATAACGGCCGGGCAGAAGGCCGCCAACAAATGCCTGGCCTGCCACAGCTTCGACAAGGGCGGCGCCAACAAGGTGGGGCCAAACCTGTGGGACGTGGTGGGCGGCCCGCACGCGCACAACCCGGCCTTCTCCTATTCGCCCGCCATGAGCGCGCTGAAAGACAAGCCGTGGGACTACGAGGCGCTGAACAAGTACCTGCACAATCCCAAGGCGGCGGTGCCGGGAAACAAGATGGCGTTCGCCGGAATTTCCAGCGACAAGGAACGCGCCGACATCATCGCCTACCTGCGTTCGCGCAGCGACGCGCCGAAGCCGCTGCCTTGATCCGCGCCGCGCGCCCGCGCGCGCCGGAGGCCTGCCCCGAGCGTTTCATCCGGCTGGCCCGACGATTGGCTGATGCGGCCGGCGCCGTGGTGCGCCGGCACTACCGCACGCAACTGAAAGTCATGGGCAAGGCCGACACCTCGCCGGTCACGGAAGCCGACCGCGAGGCCGAGAAGGCGATGCGCGGAATCATCCGCCGCGCCTTCCCAACGCACGGCGTCCTGGGCGAGGAGTACGGGCCCGAGCGCACCGACGCGGAATACGTGTGGGTGCTGGACCCGATCGACGGCACCAATGCCTTCATCTCGGGCATTCCCCTGTTCGGCACGCTGATCGCGCTCGCGCGCCGCGGCCGGCCGATCCTGGGCGTGATCGACCAGCCGGTGCTGCGCGAGCGCTGGGTGGGCGCGCTGGGGCGCAAGACGACGTGGAACGGGCGGCGCGTGCGGACGCGGCCGTGCGCGCGCATCGCCGACGCCACGCTGCACGCGACCTCGCCGCACATGTTCGAGCCCGCCGAGTTCCGCGCGTTCGAGCGCCTGCGCC
>JBQTIS010000264.1:0-7933 GCA_052387895.1 Rhodospirillales bacterium
CGCGCCCGCCTATCACCGCCCGGCGTCCGAGCGCCGGGCCGAGCCGCCGCAGCGCGAGGCGATGCCGCCGGGCGTGCATTCGCTGGCCGCCGCCCACGCCATGCGCCATGAGGCCCAGCGCCAGGCCCATCCGCCGCGCCCGCGCCTGATCGCGGAGAATGCCGGGCTGCAAGCCAACAACCTGGGCAAGCGCTTCAAGAATCGGCCGGTCGTGCGCGACGTCAGCCTGCAACTGAACCGCGGCGAGGCGGTCGGCCTATTGGGGCCCAACGGCGCCGGCAAAACCACCTGCTTCTACATGATCACCGGCTTGATCTCGCCGGATTACGGCAGCATCGTGATGGACGGCACCGACATCTCGGACCTGCCGATGTACCGGCGCGCGCGCCTGGGCATCGGTTACCTGCCGCAGGAGGCGTCGATCTTCCGCGGACTCACGGTCGAGCGGAACATCCGCGCCGTGCTGGAGGTGGCCGAGCCCAATCCCGAGATCCGCGAGATGCGGCTGGACGAATTGCTGGCCGAGTTCAATATCAGCCATCTGCGCCGCACCCCGGCCCTGGCGCTGTCGGGTGGCGAGCGGCGGCGCTGCGAGATCGCCCGCGCGCTCGCGTCCAAGCCCAACTACATGCTGCTGGACGAGCCGTTGGCGGGCATCGACCCGATCGCGGTGCGCGACATCCGCGAACTGGTGGCGCATCTGAAGGACCGCAACCTCGGCGTGCTGATCACCGACCACAATGTCCGCGAGATGCTGGACATCGTGGACCGCGCCTACATCATCCACGAAGGCCGCGTGCTGATGGAAGGCCGCCCCGCCGAGATCGTGGCGAATCAGGATGTGCGCCGGGTCTATCTGGGCGACCGTTTCTCGATCTAGCTGTTATCCACAATGGCCCTCGGACCGCGCCTCGAACTGCGCCAGGGACAGAGCCTGGTCATGACGCCGCAATTGCAGCAGGCGATCAAGCTGCTGCAGTTGTCGAACCAGGAATTGCTGGCCTATGTCGAGGCGGAGCTCGAGCAGAATCCGCTGCTGGAGCGCGACGACGACGCCGCGCAGACGCCCGAGCCCGCCGCGGAATCTGGAGCCGACCCCGAATCCGAGCCCGAAGGCGGGCAGGCGGCGGCGGAAGCCTCCGCGCCCGAGACGCCGGCCGAGGTCACCCAGATGGACGACCCGACCGAGGAGGCATGGGAAGCGGCCGGCCAGCATTACGACGACGCCGAGCGGACCGACACCGCCCCTTGGCGCGCCAACAGCGGGCGCGGCGATTTCGAGGACGACGACCGCCGCATGGCCGAGACCGCCGGCCGCGAGAAAAGCCTGCGCGAGCACCTGACCGAGCAGCTGAACGTCGACATAGCCGACGCGCACGACCGCGTGATCGGCCTGCAGCTGATCGACATGCTGGACGAGCGGGGATACCTCAGCGGCTCGGTCGCGGACGTGGCGGCGCTGCTGGGCTGCGCGGCCGGACGGGTGGAGGCCACGCTGAAACTGATGCAGCGTTTCGATCCGCCCGGCATCTTCGCGCGCGACCTGGCCGAATGCCTGGCTCTGCAGCTGATCGAGCGCGACCGCTTCGATCCGGCGATGCGCGCGCTGATCGACAACCTGCCCCTGCTGGCCCGGCGCGACGCGCAGGCGCTGAAACGCCTGTGCGGCGTGGACGACGAGGACCTGGTCGAGATGATCGCCGAGGTCAAGGCGCTGAATCCGCGCCCGGCCAGCGCCTTCGACCGCGAGATCGCGCAGCCGATCATCCCCGACATCATCATGCGCCAGCAGGCCGGCGGCGGCTGGCTGATCGAGCTCAACGCCGACACGCTGCCGCGCGTGCTGGTCAATCAGCGGTACTACGCCAAGGTGAATCGCAATTCGTTGAGCAGGTCCGACCGCGAGTTCCTGACCGAGCGGTTCCAGGCCGCCAACTGGCTGATCAAGTCGCTGCACCAGCGCGCCACCACCATCCTGCGGGTGGCCAGCGAGATCGTGCGCCAGCAGGACGGCTTCTTCCGGCACGGCGTCAGCCATCTGAGGCCCCTGATCCTGCGCGACATCGCCGGGGCGATCGACATGCATGAAAGCACGGTCAGCCGCGTGACCACGAACAAGTACATGGCCTCGCCGCGCGGGCTTTACGAGTTGAAGTATTTCTTCACCTCGTCGATCACGAATACCGCCGGCGGCGAGGCGCATTCGGCCGAAGCCGTGCGTTTCCGCATCAAGACGCTGATCGACGCCGAGCGGCTGGACGAGATCCTGTCCGACGACCGCATCGTCGAGCTGCTCAAGCAGCGGGGCATCGACATTGCGCGGCGCACCGTCGCCAAATACCGCGAGGCGATGCGGATTGCGTCCTCGGTGCAGCGCAAGCGCGAAAAATCGATGCTGGCGAAGTCCTGACGCGCGGCCCTGGGTCGGTCCCTTGGAATCCGCGCCCCTTGAGTCTATCCCCTGGAATCCATGGTGTAATATCTCGGTGGCATGCCACGCCGGCGTCGCGCCGCTTTCGGTTGACAGGCTGGGGTGGCGTATCTAAGGTCTCGCCGCCGTGAATTGGCCGCCCGCCAAGGCGTGGGTTCGAAGGGCGGAATTCGCGGATGCTCCCCGGCCTTGCGGCGCGCTGAATCGCCGCGCGGGGAACACGCATCGGAGCGGTCATCGGCGCGATGCGCCACGGCGATCGGTGCGTCTGGGAGAGGTTTTAGGCAACAACACGGCCTCAAAGCACGGCGCAATTCGGCTTCGACGATCATCGCGCGCGACCGGCTGCGAACGCCGCAGCGGGTCGCCCGCTGTTGGCGCTTGGCGGACCATAAGGAAGCAAGAATGGAAATCAGCCACCTGCTGACCCCGGACCGCGTGATCCCGCACCTGAAAGTCGGCGCCAAGAAGCAGGCGCTGCAGGAGCTCGCCAAGCGCGCGGCGCAGTTCACCGGCCAGCACGAGCGCGCGATCTTCGACGTGCTGATCGAGCGCGAGAAGCTGGGCACGACCGGCGTCGGCCACGGCATCGCGATTCCGCATGGCAAGCTCGCGGGGCTCGACCGGCTGTACGGCGTGTTCGCGCGGCTGGACGCGCCGATCGCGTTCGACGCGATCGACGAGCAGCCGGTGGATCTGATTTTCCTGTTGCTGGCGCCGGAAGGCGCGGGGGCGGATCACCTGAAGGCGCTCGCGCGGGTGTCGCGGCTTTTGCGCGACCGCGCGTTCTGCGACAAGCTCAGGGGCTCGTCCAACGCCGACGCGCTGTTCGCGCTGTTGACCGACAGTCCGGCTTCGCACGCCGCCTGAGGCGGCGCGCGCCGCGCGGCGGGCCCGGCCGCCGGGGCCGGTCAGTGGACGCTCAGCGGCTCCAAATCGTTCTGGCGGCAGGCGGCGAACGCGACCTCGCGGTCGGGCATCCGGCCGATCTCGGCGCCGTCGGCGGCGTGCACGGACCAGTAGGTTTGTCCGTCCAGCACGGCCTGCCGGACATAGGCGATGTGTTGCATCCCCAGCGCGGCGAAATCCTGCGCCGAGAACGTCTTTACCCTGGCGGTCTGTTTTTCGTCCTTCACGACACCGACCTTTCCGCCCGCCGCGCGCCCCGCGCCTTCACGGCGCCCCGTGGGCCTTGCGCTGCGCGGGCTTGCCGCCGGCCACAGCCACCGGCCGGGCGTCGCCGCCCTTGCCGGCGGCGCCCGTAACTATCTTCACGGCGCGAACCCGGTTTTCCGGCGCGGGCCGCGCCAAGTCGATATCAAGCAATCCGTGTTCCAACCTGGCCCCCGTCACCTCCAGGCCTTCGGCCAGGATGAAGCTGCGCTGGAACTGCCGGGCGGCGATGCCGCGGTGCAGAAACACGCGGCCGTCGTCCTGGGCCTGCTTGCCGCGGATCAGCAACTGGTTGTCCTCGACCGTCACCGACAGCTCGTCGTCGGCGAACCCGGCCACCGCCAGCGTGATGCGCAGCGCGTTGTCGCCCACCTGTTCGATGTTGTAGGGCGGATAGCTTTCGGACGGAGATTTGCCGACCCGGTCGAGCATGCGCTCGATATGGTCGAAGCCCAGAAGCAGCGGCGAATTGAACGGGCCGAGACGGGTCACGGGCCTTCCTCCTCCGGCGAGCGAGCAAAGCCCCGGACGGACAAGGCGTCCGGGAAACGCCGGAAGGCCCCACCGGGGCGCCTTCCGCCACGCGCGGCCCCGTTATGGGCGCCGTCACGGGGCTATTTAGGAATTCCCACGGTGCGATCAAGCCTAGGGAAAACCGAGGCCGCCGAAGGCCTTGCCGGCCGCTACCGTGCCGGCGCCTTTACGAGCGGCGCGAAACCCAGGCCAGCGTCGCCGCGAACGCGGCGAAAGCGGCAATCGCGCCAATGAGATAGGCAAGATTGAGCGGTTCCATCGCCAATACTTTCCGGCTGTCGGCGAGGCCGAAATCCTGCGACGGCGCCGTTCCGCGCGCCCTGATCCAGATCAAGCCGGACTCCCCGGCGCGCGACGCCCCCGGGGCGGCGTTAAAGCCGCGTGACGCGGTCGGGACGGCTGCCGGTCGAGCGCAGGCACCACTCCCTGCCCTGCTGTTCGGCGTCCTCGGGCTTGGCCTGGGGCCGGCTCATGCCGATGCGCTTGCCGTCGCGCCACACCGACCACAGGAACTGGCTGGAGCCGTCCAGGTTGAGCCATTGCTCGATGATCAGCTCGGTCATGGCGGCGGCCGCGCGTCCCTTCGGGCGGCCCGCTTCGCGGGGCCGCCCGGCGAATGATCCCGGCGAATGATCGCGCCGGGGCGGGTGGGGGTGTCAACTGCGCCCCGGGCGCTGCCCCCGGTCCGCCAACCCCCGGTCCGCCAGCTCCGAGGCGATCCGCATGAAGGCCTTGACCGCGGCGAGCCTGAGCCGGCCGGCCAGGCACACCACGTACTCGCCGACCGCGAAATCGGCGTCGGGCACCTCGAGCGCGGCGAACCGCTCCTCCGGCGCGAACTCGCGCGCGAAGCTGGCGCCTATGCCCAGGCCCGCCGCCACCGCCTCGCGCACCGCCTCGCGGCCGTCGACGTCCATGACGGCGCCGACCCCGACGCCGGCCGCGCGCATGGCGCGCTCGAACGCCTCGCGGGTGACCGAGCCGGGCTCGCGCAGCACCATGTCGCGGCCCGCGAGCTCGGCCGCCGCGATGCGCTTGCGCCCGGCGAGAGGGTGGCCGCGCGGCACGAACACGATCAGCCGGTCGCGGCGAAAGGCCACGGCGTGAAAGCGCGGCTCGGCCGGCGCGCGCGCGGTCACGCCCACGTCGGCGCGCAGATCGGCCAGCGCCCGCAGCACCGCGTCGGAGTTGCCGATGCCGAGCGAAAGCGCGACCCCGGCGTGGCGGCGCTTGAGCTCGGCCATGATCGGCATGGCGTGGATCGCGTTGTCGGCGACGATCCTGAGGCTGCCGGCCGCCAGCTCCTCGGCGCCGGCCAGCACCGCCCGGGCCTCGTCCTCGGCCGCGAACAGCCGGTCGGTGACGGCGTAGAGCCGCCGGCCGGCCTCGGTCATCCGCGCGCCGCGTCCGCGCCGCTCGAACAGAAGCTGGCGGTAGCGTTCTTCCAGCGCCTTCACCTGCCCCGACAGGTTGGGCTGGCTAAGCCCCGCGGCGCGCGCGGCGCGGGTGAAGCTGCCCTCGCGGGCGACCAGGTGGAAGGCGCGAAGCTGGGCGTGGTTCATGGCACCGGCCCCGGCATGCTATATAAAAAACCGATATCGAGTATAAGATATATATATTGGACTTATTCCTGGCGCCAGACCTATCCTGCGCCCTAGATTGGAGCCTCGCCTTGGCTCCAACCCCGCAGGTTCAACCCATGCCGAACGCCACGCTTCCGATTCCCGCCGCTTCCGAGACCGGCGATCCGCTGTTGCTCACCCCCGGCCCCTTGACCACCTCGAAATCGGTCAAGACCGCGATGCTGCACGACTGGGGCTCGCGCGACGCCGCGTTCATCCGCATCAACCGCGAGATGCGCGCGCGCATCGCCGAGGCCGCCGGCGCCGCCGCCACCCACGCCACCGTGCCGATGCAGGGCAGCGGCACCTTCGCGGTCGAGGCGATGATCGGCGCCTTCGTGCCGCGTCAGGGCAAGCTTCTGATCCTGATCAACGGCGCCTACGGCCAGCGCGCCCGGCGCATCTGCCAGATCATGGGCCGCGCCCATGCCGCGCTGGAAACGCCCGAGGACACGCCGCCCGACCCGGCCAAGCTGGCCGCCGCGCTGAAGGCGGACCCGGCGATCACCCACGTGTTCGCGGTCCACTGCGAGACCACCAGCGGCATCCTCAACCCGATCGCCGAGATCGCCCAGGCGGTGAAACGCCAGGGCCGGCGCCTGCTGATCGATTCGATGAGCGCGTTCGGCGCCCTGCCGATCGACGCGCGCGAAAGCGCGTTCGACGCGCTGGCCGCGTCGAGCAACAAGTGCCTGGAAGGCGTTCCCGGCCTGGGCTTCGTGGTGTGCGACAAGGCCGCCCTGGAAAAGACCAAGGGCAACGCGCACTCCCTCAGCCTGGACCTTTACGACCAATGGCAGGCGCTGGAGAAGACCGGCCAGTACCGCTTCACCCCGCCGATCCATGCGATCGTGGCGCTGCACCAGGCGATCGAGGAATTCCTGGCCGAGGGCGGCGTTGCCGGACGCGGCCGGCGCTACCGCGACAACTGCAAGGCGCTGGTGGACGGCATGCGGGCGCTCGGCTTCGAGACGCTGCTGCCCGACCGCCTGCAGGCGCCGATCATTGTCACGTTCCACATGCCGCGCGATCCCAAGTTCGCGTTCCAGGCGTTCTACGACCGGCTCAAGGACCGCGGCTACGTGATCTATCCCGGCAAGCTGACCGTGGCCGACAGCTTCCGGATCGGCTGCATCGGGCGCATCTATCCCGAGCACATGGCCGGCGCCGTGGACGCGGTGCGCGAGGCGATCGAGGACATGGGAGTTACGCAATGCGGGGCGAAAAAGGCGGCGTGACCGCCGCGCGAAGCCGGACCGACGTCGCGGCGAAATTCAGCTACCAGCGCAGCTACCGGGGGCCGATCAAGGCCGTGATCCTGGACTGGGCCGGCACCACCATGGATTTCGGCTGCATCGCGCCGGCGGTGGTGTTCGTCGAGGTGTTCAAGCGCAAGGGCGTGCCGATCTCGATGGAGGAGGCGCGCACCCCCATGGGCGCCCACAAGCGCGTCCACATCCAGCGGATCACCGAGATCGACGGGGTGCGGCGGCGCTGGCAGGACAAGCACGGCCGCCCGCCCAACGACGACGACGTATCGGCCATGTTCGCCGATTTCGTGCCGCTGCAGCTCAAGTGCCTGTCCGACTACTCGACCCTGATCCCGGGCGCGCTGGACGCGGTCAGGGAATGCCGCCGGCGCGGCTACAAGATCGGCTCGACCACCGGCTACCTGCCCGACATGATGGCGATCAACCGCCGGGACGCCCAGCGCCAGGGCTACGTGCCCGACGCCTCGGTCACCGCCGGCGACGTGCCCGCGGGCCGGCCCTATCCCTACATGTGCCTGAAGAACATGATCGAGCTTCAGGTCTGGCCGGTCGAGGCCTGCGTCAAGGTCGACGACACCGTGCCGGGCGTCGAGGAAGGCTTGAACGCCGGCATGTGGACCGTGGGCCTCGCCGTCTCGGGCAACGAGGTCGGGCTCAACCTCGAGCAGTGGAAGGCGCTGTCCAAGGACCGGCAGCAGGCCATGCGCGAGAAGGCGTACCGGCGCATGCAGACCTGCGGCGCGCACTACACGGTGGACACCATCGCCGACCTGGTCCCGTGCCTCGACGACATCGAGCAGCGCCTGAAGCGCGGCGAACGGCCCTAACGGCCGCGGCGGGTCCCCCTCCCCTTCTCCGGCGGGGAGGGAGGATTCAAAACGAAACGGTCCCCTCCCCCCGCC
>JBQTIS010000265.1:0-15427 GCA_052387895.1 Rhodospirillales bacterium
GAACAGGCCGATATTGACGCCCGGCGTGGCAAAGCGCGCCGCGGTCGAAGCCACGGCCAGATCGCACGTCGCCACCAGCTGGCAGCCCGCGGCGGTCGCCATGCCCTGCACCTTGGCGATCACGGGCTTGGGCAGCTTGAGGATCGACAGCATCAGCCGGCTGCACTGCCCGAACAGCGCCTCCAGCGCCTGGCGGCCGGGCATGGCGCGCATCTCGCGCAAATCGTGGCCCGCGCAAAAGGCGGGCCCGGCGCCGGCGATCACCACCGCCTTGACCGAGCTGTCCTCGGCCGCGGCGTCGAGCGCGTCCTGCATCGCCGCCATGAGGTCGCCCGACAGCGCGTTGCGCTGCCTCGGGCGGTTCATGGTGAGCGTCGCGATGCCGCCCCGGTCGCGGCGCAGCAGCAGGTCGTTCCCGGCTTTCATGGGCGGATATTCGCCGCGCGGGGGCGGCAATGCAAGGAGTTGGGAACACGGGAAAATCGCGCTATGAAGGGGCGGGGGGCGCCATGCAGAATCCGGCGGAAAGCCGCATCTCCATCGCCGCGTTCGACGCGATCACCGCCCGGGCGCTGCCGATGGCGCAAGCCCTGGGCCTGCGCGTCGAGCGGATGGCGGCGGGGCGGGTGACGGCGCGGCTGCCCCACGCCGCGCTCAACTTGAGGCCCGGCGGCACGGTCGCGGGCCCGGCGATGATGGCGCTGGCGGACTACGCGATGTACGCGGTGGTCTTGAGCATGGTGGGCAAGGCGCGGGCCGGGGCCGTGACCGTCAACCTCAACATCAATTTCCTGAGCCGCCCCGAGCCCGGCGACATTTTGGCCGAGGGGCGCATCGTCAAGCTGGGCAAGCGGCTCGCCTTCGGCGAGGTCGCGCTGTACAGCGACGGCCGCGCCGACCCCGTGGCGCACGTCACCGCCAGCTATTCCATACCACCGGAGAAGTGACGGCGCGTCACGCCGCATCCTCCCCCGCCAACCTCGCTATCCCCTTCGCGTCGGCGCGGTAGGGCAGCCAGTCCTTGAGGTGCTCGATGCCGAGGCGGTGGTAGAACGCGCGCGTCGGGTTCCAGTGCAGCACCCACAGATCCAAGCGCCCGCAGCCGCGGTCGAGCGCGACGCGCGCGCAAGCCGCCATCAGCTTTCTGCCGATGCCGTGCCCGCGCGCCCATTCCTCGACGAACAGGTCTTCGAGATAGAGGCCGGGCCTGCCGGTCCAGGTCGAGAAATTGTGGAAGTAGAGCGCGAAACCCGCGGGCCTGCCGTCGAGCTCGGCGATCAACGCCTCGAAATAGGGCCTTGGTCCCGAGCCCGCCCGGCGCAGATCGTCCGCCGCGGCCTTCACCGCGTCCGGCTGCTTCTCGTAAAGCGCCAGGGCCTTCACCAGCGCGAGCAGCGTGTCGGCGTCGTCCCCGGCGCCGCCAGGGGCCCCAAGCCGCGCCGGCCGTATCAGGATTTGGGACATTGGAAGTCCTCGGCATTATTGTGGTAACATAGTACCGTTATCACGAACCCCAGGCGGCAAGCCGCTTTCGCGTTGACTTCGTGCCCGCGATCCGCATACTGCGCCGCCTTGCAAAAGAACCGGGCGGCACGGACATGAAAACCTACGTGATGAAGGCCCACGAGGTCGAGAAGAAGTGGGTGGTGATCGACGCCGAGGGCGTGGTGCTGGGGCGGCTCGCCTCGCAGGTCGCCACGATCCTGCGCGGCAAGCACAGGCCCAGCTTCACCGCCAACGCGGATTGCGGCGACAACGTCATCGTGGTCAACGCCGAGAAGGTGCGCGTGACCGGCCGCAAGCTCGACGACAAGCTGTTCCGCTGGCACACCAACCATCCCGGCGGCCTCAAGACCCGCACCATGGGCGACATCCTGGGCGGGCGTTTCCCCGAGCGCGCGATCGAAAAGGCGGTCGAGCGCATGATGCCGCGCGGGCCGCGCGGCCGCCAGCAGATGCGCAACATGCGCGTCTATGCCGGGCCCGAACACCCGCACGAGGCGCAGCAACCCGCCACGGTCGACATCGCCGGGCGCAATCCGAAGAACCAGCGGAAGGGCAAATAGGCATGGCCCAGAACGAACAGACCCCGGCGCAACCCCAGCCCCAGGGGCTGGAGGCGCTGAAGGCGTTGGGCGGCGCGCAGGCCCAGGCCCAAGCGCCGGCGCGCGAGCGCAAGGTCGACAAGCAGAACCGCGCCTACGCCACGGGCAAGCGCAAGAACGCCGTGGCGCGGGTATGGATCAAGCCGGGCAAGGGCGCGGTCACCGTCAACGACCGCGACTGGATCAAGTATTTCGCGCGGCCGGTCTTGCGCATGATCATCCACCAGCCGTTCCTGGTCTCGCAGCGCGACGGCCAGTGCGACGTGGTGTGCAGCGTCGCCGGCGGCGGGCTGGCGGGCCAGGCCGGCGCGGTGCGCCACGGCATCTCGAAGGCGCTGACCTATTTCGAGCCCGAGCTGCGCGGCGTCTTGAAGGCCGCCGGGTTTTTGACCCGCGACGCGCGCGTGGTCGAGCGCAAGAAGTACGGCCGCGCCAAGGCGCGCCGCAGCTTCCAGTTCTCGAAGCGCTAGGCCGAATCCAGGCCCGTCCCGCGGCGGCGATGCGGTGAGCCGAAGCCGGCCCCGCGCCGCGGGGCCGCGCCATGGGCATAGCGGAAGTGGCCGGCCCGTTTGCATCCTATCTATTGTGTCGTTCTCCTCCGTCCAACCAAAAGGATGCGCGGCCTGCGCGGCATTTTTATGATCTGGATCAGTGCATCTGGGCGCGGTATATTAGATAGAATTAACCATGTAATAATTCGCGTATTCGAAGGGGGATGAAATGGCGAAGATCAAGGGCACCAGCGCCGGGGAAACGCTGACCGGCACGGCGGGCAAGGACAAGATTTCGGGCCGCGGCGGCGACGACGTGCTGGACGGCCTCAACGGCGACGACAAGCTCGACGGCGGCAAGGGCAACGACACGCTGAACGGCGGCGCAGGCCGGGACAGGCTCGACGGCGGCGACGGCAACGACGTGCTGGACGGCGGCCTGGGCAACGACCGGCTCGACGGCGGCAAGGGCGACGATCTGCTGTTCGGCGGCGCCGGCGACGACCGCATCGACGGCGGCAAGGGTTTCGACACCGCCGTGTTCGGCGGCAATTTCGCGGACTACGCGATCGAAAGCCACGGCCACGACGACGACGACGATGATGACGATGATGACAATGGCGACGACGATCACCACGGCCATCTGACGGTCGTCGGGCCCGACGGCGTCGATCACCTGGACGGCGTCGAGCGGCTTAAGTTCGACGACGGCTTCCTCGACGTGGCCGCCAACAACTTCTACAGCCCCGACGCGACGCTCGACGCCTCGGCGCAGGACCCGCTGTCGCCCGGCAACATCTATGCGGGCACGGGCAATACGGCGACGGGCTGGGCCGTGGTGCAGAACCTGGACCACGATATCGAGCTGGGCCTCCATGTGAAATACCGTTCCAGCCTGCAGGACGTGAACCCGACCAGCGTGGGCGCGGACGGCACGGCCAACTACACCGTCGACGACGGCCCACAAGTGAACGGCGTCAACGGCGCTTCGGGAACCGCGCTGAATCGAGCCGCGTGGAGCTTCGACTATTCCGTCTCGACCGCGCTCGACGGCGGCATGGACACGCTGGCGGACTTCGACCTCAAGCTTTTGATCGACCTCGATCCCAGTGCGGGCACGAGCTTCCTCGAACTTGCCTTCTCGCCGACCGGCGGCTTGCCCGATGCGTTCCCACCTCCCGAACCGCGCTCGAATGGGGTATGGGAACTCGTTTCGCCGATTGCCGGCTTGCCGGCGCCTGGGACGCCCGGCTTATTGATCCCCGATGGCGGAGCCGGGTTGATCGCCGACGACGCCGGCAACGCCCAGGTGACGCAGAACTCGCAGAACTACGCCTTCTACGCGACGATCATCGATTTCGACGGCAACCCGGCGACCAACGACGCTGGCATCTACGCCTTCACGCCGGGCGTGTTCGACATCTTCCTCCAGGCGTTCGAGCCGGCGGGCGGCGATCTGATCGCGCAGAACCACGTCGAAGTGACCGTCGCCTAAGGGCGGTTTCGCGTCCAAGCAGGGGCCTTGTCCGGGAACGGGCAAGGCCCTGCGCGCGTCCGCCGGCGTAGGCGCGTCGCCCGACCTCGACGCGCTCGGCATCGGCGCGGACGCGCCGATCCTGTTGTGTCCGGGCATGCGCCGGCGCATCGAAGCCTCGCGCGGCGTACTGTTCGACGACGTGGAAACTGTGCGGGCGCTGGAGGATTTCCTGGTCGCGGCGGCGAAGCAGGCGTGAGCTACGCCGCCCTTGCCGGCGCGCCGGCGGGCGTGCCGGCATCGCCGGTGGCCGGCGCCTCGCTCCCGCCGCGCTCCTGCTTGGGCGAGCGCTGATAGGCCTGGCGGTAGCATTTCGAGAAATGCGAGGCCGAGACGAAGCCGCAGGCCAGCGCCACGTCGATGATCGACAGCGTGGATTGCAGCAGCAACAGGCGCGCGCGCTGGAGGCGGAGCTCGAGGTAGTGCCGCGCCGGCGCCTTGCGCAGGTAGCGGCGGAACAGGCGCTCCAACTGCCGGCGCGACAGCCCCACGCGCCGCGCCAGCTCGTCCTGGCTCAAGGGCGCCTCGAGGTTGGCTTCCATCAGCCCGATGGCGGCCACCAGCTTGGGATGGTTGACGCGCAGGCGCGCCGACAGCGGCATGCGCTGGGCGTCGTGCTCGTCGCGGATGCGCCCCAATATCACCTGCTCGCTCACCGCCGTGGCCAGCGCCGCGCCGTGCTTGCGGCCGATCAGGTGCAGCATCATGTCGAGCGCCGCGGTGCCGCCGCAGCAGGTGAAGCGGTTGCGGTCGATCTCGAACAGGTCGGTCGAGACCTCGATGCCAGGGAAGGCCTCGGTGAAGCTGTCCAAATTCTCCCAGTGGATGGTGCAGCGGTAGCCGTCCAGCAGGCCCGAGCGCGCCAGGATGTGGCTGCCGGTGCACACCGCGCCGACCTGCGCGCCTTGGCGGTCGAGCCGGCGCAGCGCCGCGAACGCGGCCTTGTCGTTGAACGCCTGTACGTCGATGCCCGCGCACACGATCACCGCGTCGGGCCGTTTGCCGTCGGCGGCCTCGGCCAGCGAGGAGTCGGCGACCAAAAGGATGCCGTTCGAGGCGCGGATCGGCTCGCCGTCCACGGTATAGAGCTGCCAGCGGTAAAGCTCCTTGCCGCTCATGCGGTTGGCGATGCGCAAGGGCTCGATGGTCGAGGTGAACGCCATCATCGAGAACTTGGGCACCAACAGGAACCCGATCGACTCGGGCCTGTGGGCGGGCGCGGCGCCCGTGGAAGGATGGTTCAGCATCCCGCCATCCTACCCCATGTCGCAAATGGAACAGAAGGGGTATTCGCCGGCTACCGCCCCAAATTCATCGTGCCCGGCAGCCACAGCGCGATCTGCGGGAACGCCACGATGATGCCCATGCCCAGGAACATCAACAGGATATAGGGTACGGCGGCGCGGTCGACCTCGTGCAGCGGCACCTTGGCGATCGAGCGGATCACGACCAGGTTGAGGCCCACCGGCGGCGAGATCAGCGCGAGCTCCAGGTTGATGGTCAACAGCACGCCGTACCACACCGGGTCGATCGCCAGATGTTTCAGCACGGGCAGGATCACCGGCGTCGTGATCAGGATGATCGAGATCGATTCCAGGATCAGCCCCAGGACGAAGATCAGCGCCATCATGGCGAGGATGAACTGCACGCGGCCCAGGCCCCAGTCGATCACCAGCTTCACCAGCTCGTCGGGGATGCGCAGCTTGGTCAGCATGTGGCCGTAAAGCCCGGCGCCGACGATGATCATGAACAGCATCGCGGTGGTGCGCGCGGTCTCCTGCGCGCCTTGCCACAAATCGCGCCAGCCGAACTGGCGATAGACCGCGACCGCGATGATCGCGGCCCACAACGCGCCGATGCCCGCCGCCTCGGTCGCGGTGAACACGCCGAAATAGATGCCGCCCAAAACGAACGGCGGCAGGGTCAGGGCCCAGAACGACTGCTTGAGGGCCGCCAGAAGCTCCGCGGCCGTCGCGCGTTTGGGCCGCAAGCGGCGCGCGCCCATGCGCCGCTCGCGCCGGAACTCCGGGAACATGCACCAGACCGCGAAGATCGCGGCCAGCAGCAGGCCGGGGAACAGGCCGGCCATGAACAGCGCGCCGATCGAGGTGTCGGACACCACGCCGTAGAGGATCATCGGCGAGGATGGCGGAATCAGGATGCCGAGCGTGCCGCCCGCCGCCACCACGCCGTACGCGCCGCGCGGATCATAGCCCAGTTTCAGCATCTGCGGGATCGCCACCGCGCCGATGGTGAGCGCGGTGGCGACCGACGATCCCGACACGGCCGCGAACACGGTGCAGGCCGCGACCGTCGCCACGCCTAACCCGCCGGGCAGGTGCTTGAGGAAGGTGTGCGCCGCGCCGTAAAGGTCGTCCACCACCCGCCCGCGCACCATGAAATGCGCCATCAGCATGAACAGCGGGATCGCCACCAGCGGCGCGATGCTGACATGGGCGAACACGAACTCGCCCAGGGTGCCGATGCCGCCCTCGCGCCACCACAGCACGCCCGCGGCGAACAGCATCATGCCGGCGAACATCGGCATGCCGAGATAAAGCAGCGCGATCAGCACGCCAAGCAGGACCAGGAAGGTCACGCCCGGCCCGCTATTCGTGGCTCTGGGGCGCAGCCTCGGGGTTCGTGCGCCCGGGCTCCGCGCCGGCGGCGAGCGCCGCGACCTGCGCCAGCGCGACCGCCAGCAGCAGCAGCCCCCCCAGCGGCACCAGCGCCTGCACCGGCCACAGCGGCACCGACCCAAGCGTGTTGGATTTGAGGTCGAGCATGGCCGAGAACCGCACCATCTCCCAGCCCTGCCAGGCCATGATCGCGGCCGAGGCCGCGACCGTGGCGGCGCCGAACCGGCCCAGCGCGCGCTTGAGGCGGGGCCCCGCGCGCTCGGTCACAAGGTCGACGCCGACATGCTCGCCGCGCGCCTGCGCGTCGGCCGCGCCCAGCATCACGACGCCCACCACCAGCCAGCCCGTCACCTCGTCGGACCAGCCCAGCGGATCGCCCAGGAAATAGCGCATCGCCACGCTGTAGCAGACCAGCGCGAAGCACAGCAGCACCGCCGCCGCGCCCAGCGCGGTTGAGGCGCGGGCGAGCGCGGCGGCGAGCTTCACGACCGCTTGCGCGGCCCCCGTCATGACCGATGGGTCATAGCTTCTGGAACAGCTCGATCAGCTTCTGGCCGTCCGGGCCCGAGGCCTTGATGAAGGCGTCGATCACCGGCTTCTGCATCGCCGCCGCCCAGGCCCTCTGCTCGGCCGCGGTCTGTTTATGGATGGTCATGCCCTTGGCCTTGAGCTCGCCGGCGGCCTTGGCCGCTGTCTCCTCGGTCAGCTCGGTGATGAACGCCTCGGTCTTGTGCGCGATGTTCTGCACCTTCATCTGCTGGTCGGGCGTGAGCTTGGCGAACCAGGCCGGGTTGCAGAACAGGTGGAAATAGACCGAGAAATACGGGCCGGTGGTGCCGAATTTCTGCACCTCGTAGTACTTGCGGCTGACCGCGGCCGAGATGTCGGTCAGGCCCGCGTCGATCAGCCCGGATTGCAGCGCGTTATAGACGTCGGCGCCCGAGATCGGCGTCGGCGCCGCGCCCACCGCCTTCAAACCCGCGTCGGCGATGGCGTTCAAGCCGCGGATTTTCACGCCCTTGAAATCGTCGAGCTTGACCAGCGGCTTCTTGCCCGAGGTGAAGATCGACTCGCGCGTGATGTAGAACCAGCCCAGGTTCTTGATGCCCTTGGCCGCGATCTTTTCCTCCAGCAGCCTAGCCGCGGGCGAGCCGGGGAATTTCTTGATCTTGTCGAGCGAAGTGAACATGTAGGGAATGGCGGTGACATTCATCTCGGGGATGGTGTTGCCCCACTGGAAGTTCACCACCAGCGCCGCCTCGATCGCGCCGCGCGCGACCTGGGGATGGTTCTCCGCCGCCTTGGCCAGCTGCTCGGCCGGGAAAATCTCGACCTGGATGCCGCCCGAAGTGGCCGCTTCCAGCTCGGCCTTGAAATACTCCATCGCCTTATGCAGGTGGTGGCCGGTCGGCACCTGGTGGCTGATGCGCATCTTGGTCTGCGCGTGGGCCGGCGCGGCGGCCGCGGCCAGCGCGAGAACCGCCGCGGCGGCGAGCAATTTCTTCGTCATTTCATTTCCTCCCCTTGCGTGATCCCGATGCGGCGCGCTTGGAGCCTGTTCCAATCCGTTCCATCAGCGCCGCGGCGAAGTCCTGTTTCTCGGCTTCGCGTTGGCGCAGCTCTTTCAAACCCACCAGCGCGTTGAACGCGTCGAACGACATCATGCGGCGGCGGAAGGCGGCGGTGGTGCCGTCGCGCTTCAAAGTCGCCATCAGCTCGGCCGCGGCCCGGGCTATGGAGAAGGTGATGCCCAGGACGAACGCCACCATCGCGTAGCCGATCTTCTCCAGCTCCGCCGCCGGCAAGAAGGGCGTCAATCCGCCCTCGATGTTGTTGGCCATGGCGGGGGCGTCGATCTCGCGGCAGATCCGGCGCATCTCGGCCACACTGCGCGGCGCCTCGACGAAGATCATGTCGGCCCCGGCCTCGCGATAAAGTTGCCCGCGCGCGATCGCGTCGTCAATGCCGTTGACCGCCAGCGCGTCGGTGCGCGCCATGATCACCAGGTCGGGATCGCGCCGCGCGTCCAGCGCCGCCTTGATTTTCGCCGCCATCTCGACCGGCGGGATCACCGCCTTGCCGGCCATGTGCCCGCAGCGCTTGGGCGCCACCTGGTCCTCGATGAACAGGCCGGCCACCCCCGCGCGCTCGTAGGCGCGCACGGTGCGCGCCACGTTGGTGACGTTGCCGTAGCCCGTGTCGGCGTCGGCGAAGACGGGCAGGGAAGTGGCGTCGCACATCCGCGCGTAGAAATCGGCCATCTCGGACATGCCCAATTGGCCGGTGTCGGGCTGGCCCAGCAGCGAGGCGGTGGCGGTGTAGCCGCCGGCGCTGACCGCCTTGAAGCCCGCCTGTTCGACGATCCTTGCGGTCAGCGCGTCGTAGGCGCCGGGCAGGACCAGGATCTCCTTGGCCTCGACCAGACGGCGGAACCGCGTGGTGCGGCGCATGACTTCGTTTTCCTCCCCGAACTCCGCCACACTCTAGCCGCCGGGTTCAAGGCCGCGCAAGCCGAACGCGCCGCGTTTCGCCGGCCGAAAACCGGCTTTCATGCGCCAGACGTTCGCCACATCGCCGGCCACCGCCAGGCGCACACGACCAGCAGCGCGAGGCCGGTCGCCGAGAACAGCGCGACCGCATTGCCCGTCCCGAGCCATCCCGCGACCGCGCCAAGCGCGATGACGCCGCTCTGGCCCAGGCCGATGGCGCTGGTCAGCATGCCCATCATGCGCGCGCGGCGCTCGGGCAGGGCGAAGGTCAGCATCATCGTGCTCTGCATCGTGGCGAAGAACGCCACGCCCAGGCCGGCCACGAACAGCGCCGCCAGCGACAGCGCGTAAGCGCCGGAAAGGCCCAGCGCCAGCCCGCCCAGGGTTGTGGTCAGCGATCCCAAGAGGAACAGCGGCCCGAACAGGCGCGGGCGGACGATATTGGCGACCGCGACGCCGCCCAGCACCGCGCCCAGGCTTTCGACCGTCGCCATCATGCCGACCTGCACCGGCGCGGCGTCAAGCGTCTCTTTGCCGATCACCGGCACCATGCTGATGTAGGGAAAGGTGAAGAGATTCATGCACACCGTCACCGCCAGGATTCCGGCGGTGATCGGATGAACCAGCGCGGCGCGCAGATCCTCGGCCAGCCCGGTCAACAGATGCAGGCCGTGCGCCGGCGGCTCGGCGGCGGGAAGCTCCAGCCGCAGCGCCAGCACCGCCGCCGCGGCGTAGGCGAGCGCGCAGGCGCCGAACCACGCGCCCATGCCCCATTGGGCGTAGATCGCCGCGCCCGCCAGCGGACCCACCAGCCGCACGGCGTTGATCGCCGCCCAGTCCAGCCCGATCGCCGCGCTGATTCGTTCATGGCCCGCGATCTCGCCCAGCAACGTGCGGCGCACCGAGTTCTCGGCCGACCAGTAGAGCCCGATCAGGAACGCGCCGAGGCCGACATGCCAGAGCTGAAGCAATCCCGGCGGCGCCAGCGCCGCCAGCACGGCATAGACCAGGGCCACGGTCGCAAGCAGCCCGCGCAGCGCCAGAGCGAGCGGCGCGCGGGCCGCCAGCGCCCCGCTGACCGCGCCCGCCACCATCGGCAGGAAGCGCAGGAACGCCACCAGCGCCACAGCGCCGGCCGATCCGGTCACGTCGAACACGTAGATGCCGGTGACGACGATGTCGGAGGCGCGCGTGAGCCAGGTCAGCGCGCCGATGGTCCAGACGCGGCGATAGGCGCCGTCGCCGAGCAGCGCCAAGGGCGCCCAGCCCGCCACGTTTCTCTCCCCCACGGACTTGTCGTTGGGGACGAGGCTAGCAGAGCAGGGCCGCCCCGTGCTCGGCGTTCCGCGCGGGGGCGGGGCGCGCGGGCGTGAAAGGAGGGGACTACACCCGTTCGATCAGCGCGGCTTTCGCTGCGAACGCCGCATCTTGCGGACGAGCGCCGCGCTGTAGCGGTCGATCTCGCGGTCCGTCATCCGCTCTAGGCGGCGTGTCAGCGCGACGCCAAAAGGCTGATCGATGCAACGCGGAAATCCGGCATCGCCCGGTTCCTGCGTGACCCATTGAAATTCGATTTTGGAACGGTCGAGCGCCTTGCGGATCGACGCCAGCGCCATGAACAGAGCTTGAAAGCCATCGACGCCGTAGGCGAGACGGGGCCTCCGCATGCCGACACCGCCGATATGGTAGGCGCAAGCCCAGTCGCTCTTGCGGTGCGCAAATGGCTTGCCGATTCGAACGAGAGATGTCCGCCTAGATCCATCGCTTCGCTGCAATGTCCGCGAGGCGATGGCGGAATCGAGGCCGCTGCGCTTTCTCGACCTCGCACTCATGGAAGCACTACGGGCTTCACACCCGCTCGATCAGCGCGGCGATGCCCTGGCCCACGCCGATGCACATGGTGCACAGGGCGTAGCGCCCGCCGGTCTTGTGGAGCTCGACCGTGGCGGTGGTCGCCATGCGCGCGCCGCTCATCCCCAGGGGATGGCCGAGCGCGATGGCGCCGCCGTTCGGGTTCACGTTGGCCGCGTCCTCGGGGATTCCCAGCTGGCGCAGCACCGCCACGGCCTGGGCGGCGAACGCCTCGTTGAGCTCGATCACGTCCATCTGCGTCACTTTCAGGCCCAGGCGCTCCATCAGCTTCTGCGTCGCCGGGGCGGGACCCATGCCCATGATGCGCGGCGGCACCCCCGCGGTCGCCATCGCCACCACGCGCGCGCGGGGCTTGAGGCCGTGGTGCTTGGCCGCCGCCTCGCTCGCCACGATCATGGCGCAGGCGCCGTCGTTGATGCCCGAGGCGTTGCCGGCGGTGACCGTGCCGCCCTTGCGGAACGGCGCCGGCAGTTTGGCCAGCGCTTCCAGCGAGGTCTCGCGCGGATGCTCGTCGCACTCCACCGTCGATGTGGTTCCCTTGGGCCCGGGCACCTCGACCGCCACGATCTCCTCCTTGAAGCGCCCCGAGGCGATGGCGCGGCCCGCGCGAAGCTGGCTGCGCAGCGCGAACTGGTCCTGGTCCGCGCGCGAGATCTGGTATTCCTCGGCCACGTTCTCGGCGGTCTCGGGCATCGAGTCCGCGCCGAACTTGCCGGTCATCGCCTTGTTGGGAAAGCGCCAGCCCATCGTCGAGTCGTAGATCTCGGGCATGCGCGAGAAAGCCACCTCGGGCTTGCCCATCACGAACGGCGCGCGGCTCATGCCCTCGACCCCGCCGGCGACGGCGAACTCGGCCTCGCCGGTCTTGATCGCGCGCGCGGCATGGCACAGCGCCTCCAGCCCCGAGCCGCAGAGGCGATTGACGGTGGCGCCCGGCGTGCGCTCGGGCAGGCCCGCCAGCAGCAGCGCCATGCGCGCGACGTTGCGGCTGTCCTCGCCCGACTGGTTGACGCAGCCCAGCACCACGTCGTCGACCGCGTTCCAGTCCGGCCCCGGATTGCGCCGGATCAGCGCCCGCAGCGGCACGGCCGCCAGGTCGTCGACCCGCACATGGGACAGCGCCCCGCCGTAGCGCCCGATCGGCGTGCGCACCGCGTCGCAGATGAAGGCTTCGGGCATGCGAGGGTCTCCCGGTCCGGTTGGCCGGACTATAGCGCGGCTAGGTTGCCGTCGCATCAAGCCCGGCCGCGGCCTGGCGTCCCGGCGGCGCGGTATTGGTAGCGGGCCAATGGAATTCAATCGCGGTCTCGATTCCGAAACGGCCGTAGACCACCGCCAGAAGCACCGGCCAGAACAGCGGCGCGACGATCGCGAGGATCGCCGCCGCGGCGCGCCCGCGCCGGCTCAGCCGCCACGCCAGCCGCAGGCCCGCGAGGATCGCGAGCGGCATGGTCGCCACGGCTGCCGCGGTCGCCAGGAACGTGCGGTCGCCCAGCTTGTCCGGCGCTTCGAACGCCTGCCAGGCTAGCCATCCCAGCGCGATGACGTGAAAGGCGATCGCCACGCTCCACAGGATCGTGGCGATTCCGAGCAGCGCGCTAAGCCAAAGGGGCCTCATGCGGCCGCCATATTGCCCGCGCCGGCCGCGGACTTGAATAGGCGTTGCGCCGCAGGCGCGCGCGGCCCGGCTTGCGCCGCCTCCTTCGCCAAGCCACACTCCCGGCCGAACAGGGGGGAACCAACAACAATGTCGGCGCCCGCGCGGCCGTCGGCTGCGGTGCTGATGCCGGAGGAGCTGGCGTACCGCGCGCCGGGCGGGATTCCCGGCGCGCTGGTGGCCGCTTCCGCCGTGCTGGCCTCGGTCGTGGTGCTGAACCAGCAGCTCAATCTCGGATTCTTCGTCGGCAAGACGCTGATCGATACGCGCTACCTATACGTGCTGACGGCGCTGCTGCTGCCGGCGGTGTTCCTGGCATTTCCGTCGCACGCGCGCGCGCCGACGGCGCGCGTGCCGTGGTACGACGCGGCGCTGGCCGCGGCGACGACGATCCTGTGCCTGTGGCTGGCCTGGACCGCCGAGCAGGCCTTGGGCGAGGGCTGGGAATACGCGGCGCCCAAGGCCGCGATCGCCGCCAGCGCGGTGCTGTCGCTTCTGAACTTAGAGGCGCTGCGCCGCGCCGGCGGCCTGGTGCTGGCGCTGATCGTGGCGGTGATCGCGCTCTATCCCGTGGTGGCGGCCGACATGCCCGGGCCGATCCGCGGCCTGCCGCAGAATCTGCCCGACGCCGTCGCCTATCACATCCTGAGTTCCGAGAGCGCCTTCGGCATTCCCATGCGCGCCTTCGGGCAGATCGTGGTCGGATTCATCGTGTTCGGCGTGGCGCTGAACTACACCGGCGGCGGCAAGTTCTTCAACGACGTGGCGTTCGCGCTGGTAGGCAAATATCGCGGCGGCGCGGCGCAGGTCGGCGTGATTTCCAGCGCGCTCCAGGGCTCGATCAGCGGCAGCGTGATCTCGAACGTGATCTCCTCGGGCGTGGTGACGATCCCGGCGATGAAGCGCACGGGCTTCTCGCCGGAATACGCCGGCGGGGTCGAGGCCGTGGCCTCGACCGGCGCCGTGCTGATGCCGCCGGTCATGGGATCGACCGCGTTCGTGATGGCCTCGTTCCTGGGTCTGCCCTATGCCGAGATCGCGCTGGCAGCGGCGATTCCGGGCCTGCTGTTCTATTTCGGGCTGATGGTGCAGATCGACGCCTATGCCGCGCGCCGGCGCTTGAGCGGCATGACGCCGGAGGAGTTGCCGAGCCTCGCCCGGACCATGCGCCAGGGCTGGGTGTACATCGCCGTGTTCGCGGTGTTGGTCTGGTTCATGCTGAGCGAGCAGCAGGAAGCGATGGCGCCGTTCTACGCCACCGCCGTGCTGCTGGTCGTCAACCAGGTCGTGCCCGCCAATCGCCTGTCGCTCGCGACCGCGCTTCAGTTCCTCAACGCCTTGGGCCGCGAGCTGGCCGCGTTGGTCGCCGTGCTGGCGGGCGTCGGCTACATCGTCGGCGCATTTTCGATGACCGGCCTCTCGGGCACGCTGGCCAACGATTTGGTTTACCTCGCCGGCGACAAGCCGATCGTGCTGCTGTTCATGGGCGCCGTCACCAGCTTCATCTTCGGCATGGGGATGACGGTCACGGCCTGCTATATCTTCCTCGCCATCGTGCTGGCCCCGCCGCTGGTGAAGGCCGGCATGGACCCGCTGGCGGTGCACCTGTTCATCCTGTACTGGGGCATGATCTCGTTCATCACCCCGCCGGTGGCGCTGGCCGCCTTCGCCGCCGCGCCCATCGCCAAGGCCAACTATTTCCGCATCGGCTGGCAGGCGATGAAGCTGGGCAGCATCATCTATGTCGTGCCGTTCGTGTTCGCTCTGAACCCGGCCCTGGTGCTGCGCGGGGCCTGGGACGAGATCGCGCTGGCGATCGCCACCGCGTTTACCGGCGTGTTTTTTGTCGCCTCGGCGATGCAGGGCTACATGATTGGCGTCGGCGCGATGCGAACCACGCCGCCGGGCCTCGCCGGTCGCGCGCTGCTGATGGCCGGCGGCCTGGCCCTGCTGTTGCCAGGCGGCCAATGGTTCGGCCTCGGTGACGGCATCGGGCGCCTGGGCATGGACGGACTGGGCGTGGCCCTGGTCGCGGCCGGGGTGGTGCTGTCGCGGCTTGCCGGGCGCGGCCATGCTATAGTGGTCAAAAGCCTTGAACCGGGAGGAACCAATCCATGAATCGCCGCGAAACCCTCGCGATTTTCGCCGCCGCCGGCCTCGCCGCGGCTTTTGCGCCCACGGCCGCGCTGGCCCAGGCCAAGCCGCCGATCAAGCTGCCCGAAACCCTGGCCTGGAGCGCCTATGACGTGGGCTCGGGCGGCTACAACCAGGCCGTCGCCATCGGCAACGCGCTCAAGAACAAGCTGGGCGTCAACCTGCGCGTGCTGCCGGGCAAGAACGACGTGTCGCGCACCCTGCCGGTGCGCGAGGGCAAGGTGCAGTTCGCGGCCAACGGCGTGGGCGGCGCCTATCTGGCGCAAGAGGGCGTGTACGAATTCGGCGCCAAGGAGTGGGGCCCGCAGCCGATCCGCTCGCTGGTGCTCAACAACTCAGACGCGGTGCTGACCATCGTCACCGCCAAGGACGCCAACATCAAGAGCATGGCGGACCTGAAGGGCAAGCGCGTGGCCTGGGTGGTCGGCGCGCCGTCGCTGAACCAGAACATCACGGCGCTGCTGGCCTTCGCCAACCTGACCTGGA
>JBQTIS010000266.1:0-3249 GCA_052387895.1 Rhodospirillales bacterium
GGCCATCGAGTCGTTGACGATCCGCGCGGCCTTCGAGCTGATCTCGGGCCCGCCGAAATAGACGTTGGGACAGGTCAGCGACACGATCGCCAAGTCGACCTTGGCCTCGTCCATGCGCTTGATGCGATGGCCGTAGTCGAAATGCCCGGGCATCGGCGTCATGAACGGCGCGCCGTCCATCATGATGCCCTCGGCCGCGTCCAGGCTCTTGCGCAACTCGAAGCGCGGCTTGCCGTGCTGGCGCAGCAGCTCGAGCCAGTCGCGGTTGAGCATGTGCGTGTGGACGTCGATCGAAGGGGTCATGCGGCGGTTCCGGGATTCGAGGCGGGGTCGGGCATGGGGCGGCCATGGTCGTTTCAGATGAAACGATTGTCAAGCGCCGGCCGGGCGGCTACAACCGCGTCATGCCGCGCCGCCGCCGCGATTCCGTTCCGCCCCTCATGCTCGACCGGTTCATCCCCTACCGGCTGTCGGTGCTGGCGGCCAGGGTGTCGCAGCGCCTGGCGCGGGAGTACGAACAGGCCGTCGGCCTGCAATTGCCCGAGGCGCGGGTGATGACGGTGCTGGGGTCGTTCAGCCCGGTGTCGTCGAACGCGGTGGTGCAGCACACCAGCATGGACAAGGCCACGGTCAGCCGGGCGATCGTTCGCCTTTTCCATCTGGGCCTGGTGACGCGCACGCCCGACCCGCGCGACCGGCGCTTGCTGATCCTCAGCTTCACGCCCAAAGGCAGACGCGCCTACACCAAGTTGACTCATGCCGCGCGGCGCTGGGAGAGCTGGTTCGTGGAAGGGATGAGCCGCGCCGACCGGGCCGGGCTGGTGCGGATGCTGGCGAGGCTTGGCGAGCGCCTGGGGAGCGGCCGCACGGGGAACCGTCAGCCCGCCGGCCCCGCCAGCCGCTTCTAGGCGCGGCCGGCGAGCGCGGCGTCGCGGGCGGCAATCAGCGCATGGACCGCGTCGGTCGCGGGGGTGGGAACGCCCACGCGGCGCGCCAGTTCCACCACCGCGCCGACGATGGCTTCGACCTCCAGCTTCCGGCCGCGCTCGACGTCCTGCAGCATCGACGGCCGGCCGCGCCCCAGCCCGCGCGCGATCTCCAGCCGCTTGTCCGCGTCCATCGGAAAGGCGATGCCGTAGGCGTGGCCCACCGCCATCACCTCGACCATGATCGCGCGCACCAGCGCCACCAGCCCAGGCTCGGCGAAAATCCGGTCCATGCGCATCAGCGCCAGCGCCGCCACCGGATTGAAGGAAACATTGCCGAGAAGCTTGGTCCAAACGGCTTCGCGAATATCGGCGCTGGCCGTGGTCCTCATCCCGGCCCCGGTCATGGCTGCGGCGAGGGCGGTTGCGCGCGGCGAGACCCGGCGGTCTGGCTCGCCCAGGGCGAAGGCGGCCTCGGGCGTGGTCTGTCGCACGACGCCGGGCGCGGCGATCTCGGCCGCGGGATAGACGACGCAGCCCAGGATGCGCTTGGAATCGAGGGCTTTCAGCATCGCGCCGTCGGGGTCGACCGCGCGCACCGGCTCGCCGTCGAATTTTCCGCCCTCGCGGTGGAAGTACCACCACGGAATGCCGTTCAACGCCGGCACCACGGCGGTGTCGGGGCCCAGCAGCGGCGCGAGGCGCGGCAGCATTGGGCCGACGGCGTGGGCTTTCAGCGCGATGAACACGTAGTCCTGCGGGCCCAGCGCGTCGGGATCTTCGGCGGCGCGGCAGCGCGCGGTGAAGCGCTCCTCGCCTTTCAGCAACGTCAGGCCGTTCGCCGCGATGGCGCGGAGATGGTCGCCGCGCGCCACCGCCGAGACCTCGTGGCCCGCGCGGGCGAGATAGGCCGCGATCATCCCGCCGATCGCCCCGGCCCCGACGACGCAGATTTTCATGCGCCCAGTCCTAGACCTGCCTCAGCCGGGCCTCAAGTCCTGGGATTCAGGGCTTGGACTGCAGGACGCGCGGATAGTCGGCGAAGCATTCCGCGCCGCGCGCCGCGACCGCGAAGCTCTCGGAGATCACCAGGCCGTATCTGTCGAGCCAGATCGCGGGGATGCAGTGGAAGGTCATGCCCTCCTCCAGCACGGTGCGGTCGCCGGCGCGCAACGAGGCGGTGAGCTCGCCCCAGGTCGGCGGAAAGCCGATCCCGACGGGATAGCCGATGCGGCTGTCCTTCTCGATGCCGTGGCGCTGGATCACGCGCTTCCACGCCGCCGCCAGCTCCTCGCAAACGACGCCCGGCTTGACCGCCGCCAGCACGGCTTCCAGCCCTTCGGCGATCACCTCGGCGACGTGCCGCATGCGTTCGGACGGCAGGCCCAGATAGATGCAGCGCGACAGCGGCGAATGATAGCGGTGCCGCACGCCGCCCAGCTCGATGTAGAACAGGTCGTCGGGCTTGAGCGCCTCATCGGTCCAGGAGAGATGCGGGGCGGAGCAGATCTCGCCCACCATGGCGTTGGGCGGCTTGCAGGGAAACGTGCCGCCGTATTCCGGCGTGCCCGCGATGTTGGCGCGATAGACCTCGGCCATCACGTCGCACTGCCTGACGCCGGGCGCCGCCTTCTCGAACGCGGCGCGGTGCATCGCGGCGGCGATGCGCCCGGCCTGGCGCATGAACTCGAGCTCGCGCGGCGACTTCTTCATGCGGCACCGGTTCACCAGCAGGAACGCGTCGGCGAACTTCGCGTTCGGCAGCCCGGCTCTCAGCAGCGCGTCCCACTTGGCGGTGTAGTAGTAGTCGTCGGTCTCGACGCCGATCATGCCCTTGTCCCAGCCCCGGCGCTTCAGCTCCTCGGTCATGAACTGCATGGGGTGGCGCTCGGCGGAGCCGACATAGATGTCGGGATAGGGCACGACGTTCCCGGGCCTTAGGAACGCCGTGAACCTGGCGCCGACCGCGTCCATCTTGCGCCCGACCCAGACCGGCTCCTCGGCCTCGATGCTGACGGCAACCATCTGCGGGGTGTAGAACGACCAGCCGTCGTAGCCCGTGAGCCAGAACTGGTTGGCGGGCGAAGCGACCAGCAGCAGGTCGAGGCCGCGCCGCGCCATCTCGGTTTTCACCCGCACGACGCGCGCCAGATACTCGCCGCGCTCGAACAGCGTCATCCCATCCTCCCCGGCGGACAAGGAGCATGTTCGCGCGCGGGCGCGCCCGCCGTCCAATGCAAACGCGGCACGGGGCGGTTGCGGCGGCGGACGGTCGAGTCTTAGCGGAAAACCTGGGTGATCGACTTGATTCGCCCGCGTGGCA
>JBQTIS010000267.1:0-4025 GCA_052387895.1 Rhodospirillales bacterium
CCGGCGCGCTGGCCGGTCTCGACGCGGTCTACGACGCCGCGTTCCGCCGCGCCGGCATGTTGCGCGTGGGCGAGCTCGGCGAGCTGTTCGACGCCGCCGAGACCCTGGCGCTGCTCCGTCTGCCGCCGCGCCGGCCCGACGCGAGCGACAAGCTGATCGTCGTCACCAACGGCGGCGGGCTCGGCGTGATGGCGGCCGACGCGCTGTCGGCGGCGGGCGGGACCTTGGCGGAACTCGCGCCCGGCACGCTCGCGAGACTGAACGCGGCGCTGCCGCCGACCTGGCCGCACGGCAACCCCGTGGACATCGTGGGCGACGCCGACGCCGGGCGCTATCGCGCGGCGATCGAGGCGGCGTTGGACGATCCGGGCGCCGACGCGGTGCTGGTGCTGAACTGCCCGACCGCCATCCTTTCCACCGCCGACGCGGCGCGCGCCGTGATCGGCGCGGTCGGCGGCCGGCGCGGCCGCGTGCTGGCGAGCTGGGTGGGCGGCGAGGCGGCGGCTTCGGGCCGCGCGCTTCTGGCCCAGGCGCGCATCGCCCAGTACGACACCCCCGCCGGCGCCGTGGGCGGATTCATGCAGCTGGTCCAGCACCGCCGCAACCGCGAGGCGCTGATGCAAACGCCGCCGGCGATCGCGGCGGAAATCAAGGGCGACATCGTCCGGGCGCGCGGCATCGTCGCAAAGGCGCTGGCGGCGGGCAGGGAATGGCTGGGCGAGGCCGAGGCGAAGGACCTGCTCGCCGCCTATGGGCTGCCGGTCGTGCCGACCCTAGCGGCCGACACGCCGGCGCGCGTGGCCGTGCTCGCCCGCGGCATCGGCGGGCCGGTGGCGGTCAAAATCCGCTCGCCCGACATCACCCACAAGACCGACGTGGGCGGCGTGGCCCTCGACCTCGCGACGCCCGAAGCCGCCGAGGCGGCGGCGGAGCGGATGCTGGTCGCGGTGCGCGACCGGCGGCCCGACGCGCGGCTCGACGGCTTCACGGTGCAGAAGATGGAAAGCCGGCCGCGCGCCCATGAACTCATTCTCGGCATCGTCGCGGACCGGCAGTTCGGGCCGGTGGTGCTGGTGGGCCAGGGCGGCACGGCGGTGGAACTGGCCGACGACAAGGCGCTGGCCCTGCCGCCGCTCAACCTGCTGCTGGCGCGCGAGGCGCTGGCGCGCACCCGGATCTGGCGCCTGATGCAGCCGCATCGCGGCCGGCCCGGCGCCGATCTCGACGGCGTGGCCTTGGCGATGATCCGCGTGGCGCAGATCGCCATCGACCTGCCCGAAGTGGCCGAGCTCGACGTCAATCCGCTTTTGGCCGACGCCGACGGGGTCGTGGCGCTGGACGCGCGCGTGCGCTTGGCCAAACCGCCATTGCCCGGCAGCGAGCGGCTGGCGATTCGCCCCTACCCGTCGGAACTCGAGGAAGACGTGGCCGACCGCACGGGGCGCCGCTATCGCCTCAGGCCGATCCGGCCCGAGGACGAGCCGGCGCTGCGCCACGGTTTCACCAAGCTCAGCGCGCGCGACATCCGCATGCGTTTCTTCGCGCCGCTCAAGACGCTCGACCACCCCATGGCCGCGCGTCTGACGCAGATCGACTACGACCGCGAGATGGCCTTCGTGCTCGAGGCCGCGGGCGACGAGGGCAAGCCCGAGCTCTACGGCGTCGGGCGGCTGGCGGCCGATCCGGACAACGTGCGCGCCGAATTCGCGCTGGTCGTGCGCAGCGACGTGTCGGGCAGGGGCCTGGGCGGCATTCTGATGGACCGCATCCTCAAGCACGCGCGCAGGCGCGGCATCGCCGAGGTATGGGGCGACGTGCTGGCCGAGAACGCGACGATGCTCGATCTGTGCCGGCGGCTCGGCTTCGCCGTCGCGGCCTCGCCCGAGGACGCCGCGACGATGCGGGTGAGCGCGAAGCCCTAGGGCGGAATCACCGCGGCGCCGTCACTTCGCCTGCGCCCGGCGCTGCTCCAACGTCGCGGCCTTGTCCTTGTCCACCCACCACATGTCGATCTGCACGCCCTGCTTGGGCGTCACGGACGGGCGGCCGAACTTGTCCCAATAGGCCAGGCGGTCGACCGGGATATGGAACTGCGGCACGACCAGGAAGCTCCATTGCAGCACGCGGTCGAGCGCGTGCGTGCGCGCGATCAGCGACTTGCGGTCGGGCGCGGCGATGATCGCCTCGACCAGGGCGTCGACCGCCTTGCTCTTCAATCCGGTCGCGTTGCGGCTGCCCTTGTGGCCGGCGGCCTCGCTGCCCCACATGTCGCGCTGTTCGTTGCCCGGCGACTCCGACTGGCCCCAGGATTCGATGGTCACGTCGAAATCGAAATCGTCGGTGCGGCGCTGGTACTGCGCGGTGTCGACCGACCGAACGCGCGCCTCGATCCCCAGCCGCTCCAGGTTCTTGACGAAGGGCAGGGTGATGCGCTCGTAGCTCGGGTCGCTCAGCAGGATCTCGAAGCTCAAAGGCTGGCCGGTCCCGTCGTTGACCAGCTTGCCGGCTTTGACGCTCCAGCCCGCCTCTTTCAACAGCGCGGCGGCCTTGCGCAAATTGTCGCGGACGTTGCCGGTGCCGTCGGTCTTCGGCGGGTTGTATTCCCGCGTGAACACCTCGTCGGGTATCTGTCCGCGCCACGGCTCCAACAGCTTCAGCTCCTCGGGCCCGGGCAGGCCCTTGGATTCGAGCTCCGAATTGTTCCAGTAGCTGCGGCTGCGCCGGTACTGGTCGTACGCCAGCGTCTTGTTGGTCCATTCGAAGTCGAAGGCGTAGCCCAGCGCCTCGCGCACGCGGCGATCCTGGAAAATCGGCCGGCGCAGATTGAACGCCCAGCCTTGCATGCCTTGGGTGCGGGCGTGGGGCAGCGGTTCCTTGCGCATCACGCCCGCGCGCGCCGCGGGAATGTCGTAGGCGGTGGCCCAGCGCTGCGCCGAGTTTTCGACGCGGATGTCGTAGGCGGCGGCCTTGAAGGCCTCCAGCCAGATCGTCTGGTCGCGGAAATAGTCGTAGCGAAGGACGTCGTAGTTGTCGCGGCCGACGTTCACCGGCAGGTCCCTGCCCCAATAGTCGGGCACGCGGCGATAGCCGATGGTCCGGCCGGGATCGAAGCCGTCGATCTTGTAGGCGCCGCTGCCCAGCGGCGGCTCCAGCGTGGTCGTGTCGACCTCGCGCGTCTCCCAATAGTGCTTGGGCAGGATCGCGAACTGGCCCAGGATCAGCGGCAGCTCGCGGTTCTCGCCGGGCTTGAAGCTGAATTTCACCTTGCGCTCGCCGGTCTTCATCGCCTTGTCCACGTTCTGGTAATAGAAGCGGAAGGTCGGCGCGCCCTTCTCGCGCAGGATGTTGAAGGTGAAGATCACGTCGTCGACGGTGACCGGCTTGCCGTCGTGCCAGCGCGCGTTGGGCCTAAGCGTGAATTCGACCCATGAGCGGTCGGCCGGCGTCGCCACGTTTTCCGCCAACAGCCCGTACTGCGTGAACGGCTCGTCGGCGGAACTCACCATCAGCGTGTCGTAGATCTGGCTCAGGCCCGCGGCGGCGCGGCCCTTGATGATGAAGCCGTTGAACGTGTCGAACCCGCCGATCGCCCCGTACCTGATCTCGCCGCCCTTGGGCGCGGCGGGATTGGCGTAGTCGAAATGCTTGAAGTCCTTCTTGTATTTGGGCTCGCCGTGCATGGCGATGGCGTGGCCGTCGATCGCGGCGTCCGCCGCGGCCGGCGGCGGGAAGGACAGGAACAGCGCGGCAAGTCCCAGGGCGGCGCGGCGCATCGATCGCTCCATCGGGGTCGCCCGGCTGCGGGCGCCAAAGTCCCCGCCGCCGACTCTGGCGCATGGCCCGATGGGCATCAACCCGCCAGCGCCCGCAGCACGCGCTTGTGAAGCCCGATAGCGCCGCAGGCGCAGACGCGCCCGCCCGAGGCCAGGGTCAGCGCGCGGCCTTCCCAATCCGTGATGATGCCGCCGGCGCCGGCCAGGATCGGCGCCTGCGCCAGATAGTCGTACGGCTTGAGGCCGGCTTCG
>JBQTIS010000268.1:0-8503 GCA_052387895.1 Rhodospirillales bacterium
TTCTCGAGCACGCGCTGGACATAGTCGCGCGTTTCGTAGATCGGGATCAACTCGATCCAGTCGACCAGCGCGTCCTCGTCCACGCGCGGATCGCCATTGCTGCGCATCCAGCGCTTGGCCCGGCTGGGGCCGGCATTGTAGGCGGCCAGGCCCGCCGGCACCCCGCCCATTTCCTCGATCATGGCCTTCAGGTAGGCGCGGCCGAGCATCATGTTGAGGGCGGTGTCATCGGTCAGGAGATGCGGCTGGTAGCCGACCTTCATTTCCCTGGCGACCAGTCGGGCGGTGTCGGGCATCAGCTGCATCAGGCCGCGCGCCCCGGCGCGGCTGACCGCCGCGCTGTCGAACCCGCTTTCCTGGCGGATCAGCGCGTGGATCAGCGCCGGATCGAGCCGGTCGTCGGCCCGCCTGATCGTCATGGTCGGATAGCCCAGCACCGTCAGCGGCGCGCCCGCGCGCTCGGCCCGGCGCGCCGCGCGCACCGCCTGGTCGGGCAGGTCCATCTGCGTCGCCAACCGCGCGATCAGCGCGTGCTCGTGCGGCTCGCGCGCGACGGCCGACATGTGGCGGAAAATCGCGTTGACGCGTTCGCGCTCGCCGATCTCGGCCATCATGCGCACCAGCCGCGGCAGTTCGGCGCGCTCGAACGCCTCGGCCTGCTCCTTGCTGGGCTCGGGCTCGGGCGGCAGGGCGTAGGTATCAAGCCGCAGCCGGCGCGCCGACAACTGGCCGTAGAAGGTGGTCAGGTGCGTGGCGCCCTCGCGGTACCATTTCTCCGCCGCCGCCTGATCGCTCTCGGCCTCGGCCGTGCGGCCGCGCCAATAGGCGGCGCGGGCGCGGCTGACCGGGAACCTGACGAACTGGTAGAGCGTTTTGAAATGCTCGCGCGCTTCGGCGGTGTCGCGCAAAAAGCGCAGCGAAATCCAGCCGGCCAGGAACTCGGCCTCGGCCAGGGTCGCGCCGGCATCCTGCCGGTGCGCCTTGGCGATGCGATAGGCCAGCGACGCGTCGCCCGCGTCCAGCGTGCGGCGGATGACGTAGGAAAGCTCGGTCCACCACTCCGACGGCCGGCGCAAATCGTGCGGCAGGTTCAGCAGCAGCTCGCGCGCGCCCTCGAAATCGCCCTTGCGGCGGCGATAGCGCAGCCGCTCGTACACCAGGCCCGGGTCGTTGCGCAGATCCTCGGGCACGCGCGCGATCGCCGCGTCCAGTCCGCCTTGCAGGCGGATCATGCGGATGCGCGCCGTGGCCAGCAGGCGATAGCGCTCGTCCACGCGCTGCATCATGCGCTGGGCGGCGGGCACCTGGCTGTCCCACATCAGCCGGTCCTGCCGCGCGACGTGGTCTTGGTCGCGCAAGATCCGGCGGTAGCGGTCGAAGAACTGGCGCTCCTCGCGCGCGTCGAGCGTGGCGTAGATCCAGGCGTCGCGGATCAACCCGTCGGCCTCGGCCTCCTTGCCGGCGCGGCGCAGCGCCTCGGCCAGCGCGACGTCGCCCTTCAGCGTCTGCGGCGGATGCTTCTCGAACCAGTCCAGCAGCACGCGGTCGGGCTGGGCGGCCATGGCTTCCTCGGCGCGCTGGCGCAGCGCGCCCAGATAGGGCCAATCCGGGTTGACCGACATGAACTGCATGACCTGGGCCAGGTCGCCGCCGCCCGCGCCCAGCTCCAGCGCACGCAGCAGTTTCGCCGGCAGCTTTTCGCGGGCGCCGGCCATCAGCTTCTGCGCCTCGGCCCATTTGCCGTCGGCCGCCTTGGCGAAGGCGTCCTTGTAGATGTCGCGTTCGCGCTCGCCGAGGAGCGGCTTCAGCCGCGGCGGCTCGACGATCTTCGGCTGCTTGGCGTCGGGCGTGGGCTTGGCCGACTTGGCCGGCTGGGGGGCCTGGGCGGGGGCGGGCTTCCTGCCGGCGGCGCCGACCGCCGCGCTCTTCGCCGGCGCGTTGGCGTTGGCCGGCGCGGGTGCGCCGCGAACGGTCTCGGGCTTGGCGGGTGCGGCGGGCTTGGCTGGCGTCGCGGTCTTTTTCGCCGGCGGCTTTTTCGCCGGTTCGGACTTGGCTGGCTCGGCCTTGGCCGGCTCGGACTTGGCCGGCTCGGACTTGGCAGGCTCGGTCTTGGCCGGTTCGGACTTGGCGGAATCGTCGGGGGAAGCGTTGGTGGGCGCGGCCTCGGGGGACTGCTCGGTCGCCACGGCATCGCGCCCGGCGAGGGCGGCCGCCAGCACGAGACACAGCGCCACAGCGGGAAAGCCGAACCGACGCATCATCCCCTCTTGCCGCGCGCCTTGACCGAGCTCGCGGCTTGCCGCCTTATAGCAAATCGAATCAGAGGTTTACAGCACAATGTGGCGGGCGCGCCTTAGCCCGGATGCGCGGCCCCTTGGCTTGCTTGCCCCCCGCGGGCGGGACTAAGGTGTTTTTTACATGCGCTGTCGCGGCCGAAGATCCGGCCGCGCGGCCAAGGAGGATGTCATGTTCAAGGGCTCGCTCGTCGCGCTGATCACGCCTTTCAGGCGCGACGGCAAGATCGACGAGAAGGCGTTCCAGTCCTTCGTGGACTGGCAGATACGCCAGGGCACGCACGGGCTGGTGCCGGTCGGCACCACCGGCGAGTCGCCCACCCTCAGCCATGCCGAGCACAAGCGCGTGGTCGAGCTGTGCGTCGAGGTGGCCAAGGGCCGCCGGCCGGTGATCGCGGGCGCGGGCTCGAACTCGACCGAGGAGGCGATCGACTTCACCCGGCACGCCAAGAAGGCCGGCGCGGACGCGGTGCTGTCGGTCACGCCCTATTACAACAAGCCGACGCAGGACGGGCTGTACGCCCATTTCAAGGCGATCGCCGAATGCGCGGACATCCCGGTGGTGATCTACAACATCCCGCCGCGCAGCGTGGTCGACATGACCGTCCAGACCATGGCGAAGCTGGCGAAGATCAAGAACATCGTCGGCGTGAAGGACGCGACCAACGACCTGTCGCGTCCGACCCGCACCAAGCTCGCCTGCGGCGACCGGTTCTCGCTGCTGTCGGGCGAGGACGGCACGGCGCTGGCGTATCTGGCCGGCGGCGGGCACGGCTGCATCTCGGTCACCGGCAACGTAGCGCCGCGCATGCTGGCCGACATGCACGAGGCCTGGCAGAAGGGCGACCTGAAGACCGCGCAGCGCATCAACGAAACGCTGATGCCGCTGCACGAGGCGCTGTTCTGCGAGACCAGTCCCGCGCCGGTGAAATTCGCGGCCAACCTGCTGGGCCTCGCCGAGGATACGGTGCGCCTGCCCTTGGTCGCGGCCAGCGACGCCGCGCGCCAGCGCGTGCGCGAGGCGATGGCCGGCGCCGGATTGCTGAACGAGGCCGCGCGCCAGCGCAAGGCCGGCTGACCGCGGGGACCGGGAAAGCATGCCCGCCAAACGGAGTGCGGGCGACGGATCGGAACGCCGGTTCGCCGCGCAGAACCGGCGCGCGCGCCACGACTACAGCATCGGCGAGACGCTCGAGGCCGGCATCATGCTGCTGGGCACCGAGGTGAAATCGCTGCGCCAGGGCAAGGCGTCGCTGCAGGACGCCTTCGCCCAGGCCAAGGACGGCCAGCTCTATTTGTTCAACGCCTTCATCCCGGAATACACCGCCGCCAACCGCTTCAACCACGAGCCCAAGCGCCCGCGCCGGCTGCTGGTCCACAAGCGCGAGCGCGACCGGCTGCTGATGGCGGTCAAGCGCGACGGCATGACGCTGGTGCCCTTGAGCATGTATTTCAATGACCGCGGCGTCGCCAAGGTCGAGCTCGCGCTCGCCAAGGGAAAGCGCAAGGCCGACAAGCGCCAGGCGATCAAGGCCCGGGACTGGCAGCGCGACAAGCAGCGGCTGATGCGGGTGAAGGGGTAGGGGCCGCCCGGCCTTTCGCCGGACTGAGGACGCGGCTTCTATCGGCCAGCCAGCGTCTTCCTTATCTCCGCGAACACCGCCTCGAACATCGCCGGGGTCAGCTTTCCGGTGTTGGTGTTGTAGCGCGAGCAGTGGTAGCTGTCGGCCAGCGCCAAGCCATTGCGGAGATGGTGCAGCGCGCCGTGCTTGAAGGCGAAGGCCGAGACGCGCAGGCCGAGCGCCGCCAGCACCGCGCGGTGGGCGATGCCGCCCAACGCCAGCACGACCTCGAGCCGGGGCAGGGACGCGATCTCGGCGGCGAGGTAAGGCCGGCAGGCCGCCAGCTCGCCGCCCGTGGGCTTGTTCTCGGGCGGCACGCAGCGCACGGCGTTGGTGATGCGGCAGTCCGCCAGTTCCAGCCCGTCGCCGGCGTGCTCGGCGTAGCGGCCGCGCGCGAAGCCGAATTTCAGCAGCGTGGAGTAGAGCAGGTCGCCGGCCCAATCGCCGGTGAAGGGCCGGCCGGTGCGGTTGGCGCCGCGCAGGCCCGGCGCCAGGCCTACGATCAACAGCCGCGCGCCGCCGCCGCCGAACGCCGGCACCGGCGCGTTGTGCCAGTCCGGGAACTGGGCGCGGTTGGCGCGGCGGAACTCCGCCAGCCGCGGGCAGAGCGGGCAATCCTTCCCCGGCCCGTCCGCGCCGGCGCTCACCGCCGGCTAGCCGCGGCGGAAACGCCCGCCGCCGCCATAGCCGCGATTGGGGAAGGGCCGGTCGCCCCCGCGATCGCCGTTCGGGCGCTGCTCGACGAAGCCCTCCTCGTCCTCGGGCGCGACGTTGCCGATGTTGTCGTCCTCGCCCTCGGCGAATTCCTCGCCGGCGATGCCGCGCTCGTCGGCCTGTTGCATCTGGGCCGCGCGCTCGGCCTCGCGGGCCGGGTCGCGCGCGCGGGCGATCTCGGGCGCCAGGTCCATCAGCTCGATGAACACGTCGGCCTGCCGGCGCAGCTCGTCTGCGATCATCGGCGGGGACGAGCGGATGGTCGAAACCACGCTCACGCGCAGGCCTTTGCGCTGCACCGCCTCGACCAGCCGGCGGAAGTCGCCGTCGCCCGAGAACAGCACCACGTGGTCCACGTGCGGCGAGATCTCCATCATGTCGATCGCCAGCTCGATGTCCATGTTGCCCTTGACCTTGCGCCGGCCCATCTGGTCGGTGAATTCCTTCATCGGCTTGGTGACCATCATGTAGCCGTTGTAGTCCAGCCAATCGATCAGCGGGCGGATCGGCGAATACTCCTGGTCCTCGGCCAGCGCGGTGTAATAGAACGCGCGCACCAGCTGCCCCTTGCCGCCAAGAAGGGTTAGGAGCTTGCGGTAGTCGATATCGAAGCCCAGCGTGCGGGCGGCGGAGTACAGGTTCGCGCCGTCGATGAATACGGCGACGCGTTCGGTCGGGTAGAAACTGAGCTGCATCGAGAAATCCCTTCTCGTGGTCCTGGTTGCGCGGGGCGATAGCGTGGGCGCTGAAGCGCCATTGCCGGCTAAACCATTGCCGGAAGGCGCCCGCCCGCTCGGGGCCGGCACCCGCTGTCACTATGGCTTGCATAATACCGCGAATCGTCAATGGGTTAACATTAAATTTCGCGTGAACCCCGCCGGAAAGGCCGGGCTTGCCTTCGCTACTTCCAGTTTCTATAGTCCCGGCCCTCTTATCCCCAGGCAATCGGCCCCAGGACCCCCAAACGATGGCCCGCGTTACTGTTGAAGATTGCGTCCTGAAGATACCCAACCGCTTCGAGCTGGTAATGCTCGCCGCCCAGCGCGCGCGCGACATCTCGGCCGGTGCCACGATCACGATCGAGCGCGACCGCGACAAGAACCCGGTGGTGGCGTTGCGCGAGATCGCGGACGAAACCATCGACCTGGAAATGCTGCGCGAGGGTCTGATCAAGAGCCTGCAGAAGCATGTCGAGGTGGACGAGCCGGAAGAGGACGCCATCGACGCGCAGCTGGGCGAGAACCTGCTGGGATCGATCGCGGAAAACCCGGCCGCCGCGGGCGTGCGCACCGAGGAGCTGGACGAAGAGGACATGACGATCGAAGGCGGCGAGGAGCCGGCCGCCCCCGCAGCGGGCGAAGAAGAAGAGAAATAGCCCCGGATCCGCGACGGCCCGCCGGTCTTCGGGCCCTAACGCCCGTTTCCGACCCCTTTCCAACCGCCTGGCGCCAGGCCGCCATGCTCCCGGCGCGCTCATGCGCGCCCGCTTCGGGCCTTTGTTGGCGGGGTCCCAAGGCTTACATTAGCAAGACGCGCCGGCCGTGGGATGGCCGCGACCGGCAGGAAACCGGATACGAGGCGAACCCCCATTGGGCATGCTCCGGCAATACGAGCTGGTGGAGCGGGTCAAGGCCTACGACCCCGCGGCGGACGAAGAGGCCCTGAACCGCGCCTATGTCTACACGATGAAGGCGCACGGCACCCAGACGCGCGCCTCGGGCGATCCCTTTTTCTCGCATCCGGTCGAGGTCGCCGGCATCCTGTCCTCGATGAAGCTCGACAGCGCCTCGATCATCACCGGCCTGCTGCACGACACGGTCGAGGATACGGGCGCCACCATCGAAGAGATCGAATCGATGTTCGGGCCGGACATCGCCAAGCTGGTGGACGGCGTCACCAAGCTGTCGCGCATCGAGCTGCAATCCGACCAGTCCAAGCAGGCCGAGAACTTCCGTAAGCTGGTGCTGGCGATGTCCGAGGACATCCGCGTGCTGCTGGTGAAGCTGGCGGACCGGCTGCACAACATGCGCACGCTGCAGTTCCTGAAGGACGCCGACAAGCGCAAGCGCATCGCGCGCGAGACGCTGGAAATCTATGCGCCGCTGTGCGAGCGCATCGGCATCCAGCAATGGAAGGACGAGCTCGAGGACCTGGCATTCGCCGAACTGCAGCCGGAAATCCGCCAGTCCATCGTCGCGCGGCTCGATTTCCTGCGCGACAAGAGCCAGAACCTGGTGCAGCGCATCGTCGACGAGCTGAAGCGCACGCTGGCCGAGGCGGGAGTGGAGGCCTGGGTGTCGGGCCGCGAGAAGCGCGCCTTCTCGATCTGGTCGAAGATGCGCCGCAAGTCGGTCGAATTCGAGCAGATCTCCGACATCGTCGCCTTCCGCATCGTGGTGAAGCAGATCGAAGACTGCTACAAGGCGCTGGGCGTGATCCACAACGCCTATCGCGTGGTGCCCGGCCGGTTCAAGGATCATATCAGCAACCCCAAGTCGAACGGCTATTCCTCGATCCACACCGCGGTGTTCGGGCCGCAGAACCAGCGCGTCGAGATCCAGATCCGCACCGCCGAGATGCACGAGGTGGCCGAGCTCGGCGTCGCCGCCCACTGGGTCTACAAACAGGGCGAGACCAAGACCGACGGCCGCCAGTACCGCTGGCTGCGCGAGCTGCTCGACATCCTCGATCACGCCGCCGGGCCCGAGGAGTTCCTCGAGCACACCAAGCTCGAGATGTTCCAGGACCAGGTGTTCTGCTTCTCGCCCAAGGGCGACGTGTTCGCCCTGCCGCGCGGGGCGACGCCGGTGGACTTCGCCTACGCGGTGCACTCGGCGATCGGCGATTCCTGCGTCGGGGCCAAGATCAACGGCCGGCTGGTGCCGCTGCGCACGCAGCTCGTCAACGGCGACCAGGTCGAGATCGTGACCTCCAAGGCGCAGACGCCGAATCCGACCTGGGAGCGGTTCGTGGTCACCGGCCGCGCCCGCGCGCGCATCCGCCGTTTCGTGCGCACGCAGCAGCGCCAGCAATACGTCTCGCTCGGCCGCGAGATCGTGGACAAGGCGTTCCGCCAAGCCGGCGAAACTCCGACCGAAAAGGCGCTGGACGGCGTGCTGAAGACCTTGAAATGCGGCTCGGTGGAAGAGCTTTACGCCCAGGTCGGCCAGGGCAACGTGACCGGCACGGCGGTGCTGAACGCGGTGTTTCCCGGCCGCAAGGAGCTGGCGAAACCCCCGCGCCCGCGCGCGCGCCGGACCGCCGGCAAGGACGGCAAGAAGACCGCCCATGCCGTGCCGATCCGCGGGCTGATCGCCGGCATGGCGGTGCATTACGGCGGCTGCTGCCACCCGCTGCCCGGCGACCGCATCGTCGGCATCGTCACCACCGGCAAGGGCGTGGCGATCCACACCATCGACTGCGAAACGCTGGAGCAGGTCATCGAGCAGCCCGACCGCTGGCTGGACGTGGCCTGGGAAGAGGACGCGACCGACGTGCCGCGCGTCGGCCGCCTGGGCGTGGTGATCTCCAACGAGCCGGGCAGCCTAGGCAACCTCACCACGGTGATCGGCAAGAACGAGGGCAACATCCACACCCTGAAGATCACCAACCGCTCGCAGGATTTCTTCGAGATGCTGGTGGACATCGAGGTGCGCGACGTGAAGCACCTGACCAACATCATGGCCGCCTTGCGCGCCTGTCCGAGCGTCAGCTCGGTCGAGCGCGCGCGAGGCTGAAGGAGAGGGCATGAATCCGCGTCACCTGAGGCTCGGCGTCAACATCGACCACGTCGCCACCATCCGCAACGCCCGGGGCGGGCCGCACCCCGACCCGGTGCGCGCGGCGCACGTCGCGGAAGAGGCGGGGGCCGAC
>JBQTIS010000269.1:0-5603 GCA_052387895.1 Rhodospirillales bacterium
CCCGGCAAGGCCGGCGCGTCCCGCGCCCCAGGCGCAAGCCGAGGGCGGCGACGTGCGCCGGCGCATCGCCGAGCTCGAGGCGGCGGTTGGCGGTTCGCTCGCCACCATCGGCGTGGCCGACATGGACCGGTTCAACAAACTGCGCGACCTGGGCAACGGCTATAACAGCCTGCGCGATTACCCGCGCGCGGAAGACGCGTGGCGGCGCGCGCTGGACATCCAGGAACGCGCGCTCGGCGGCGCGGGCGCCGCGGCGCTCGGCGACACGCTGGGCCATCTGGCGCTGAACGTCGCCAACCAGCAGCGCTTCGCCGAAGCCGAGTCGCTGCTCGGCCGCGCCGAGCCGCTGACCCGGCGCTCGTCCGATCCCGACCACTATCCGCGCCTGCTGGTCTACCGCGCCTTCGCCGAGGAGCTTCAAGGCAGGCTGGCGCGCGCGCTCGAGCTCGCGGCCCAGTCCACCGCACTCCGCCGCAAGCGGCCGGAAGGCAGGGACGCGCTGGCCCACAGCCTTTACGCCGAGGCAGGCCTGGCGATGCGCGCCGGCGACATGCCGCGCGCCGGGCAGGCCGCCGTCGAGGCGCGCGGCCTGTTCGAGGCGGCCTATGGGGCGGTCAACTGGTGGGTGGCCGAGGCGATCGAGCTGCAGGGCGAGATCGCCAAGCGCGGGCAGCGCTACGACGAGGCTCGCCGATTGAACGCCCAATTGATTTCGATGCGCGAAATCCTATTCGGGCCGTCGCGGCCGCTGGCGCGCGCCTTCGCGCAAGGAGCCGAAATCGAACAGGCCGCCGGCCGGCCCGACGCGGCGCTGGCGGCGTGGCGGCGCATGGCCGAGGCGGTGGTGAAGGACCGCCGCGCGCGGGCCGAGGCCGCGCCCGATGAATTCGCGGGTTACGTGCTGGCGGCCCTGCGCCAGTCGCGCGCCGACGGGCGGAACCTTCAGGCGTTGGCCGACGAGGCGTTTCGCGCCGCCCAGGTGCCGCGCGCGGGCGCTGCGGCCCAGGCCATCGCACAAATGTCGGCGCGGCTGGCCGCGGCCACCCCGGAACTCGCGGCATTGACGCGCGAATTGCAGGACGGCTATGCCGCGCTCGACGGGCTGCGCCGGGACCTCGCTGCCGCGATGTCGAAGCCCGCGGCCGAGCGCGATCCCGCGGCCGAGGATGCGATCAAGCAAAAGGTCGCCCGGCAGAGCGCCACGCTCGACGCGATCGACAAGCGCTTGCAGCGCGAGTTTCCGGACTACGCGCAGCTTCAATCGCCCGAACCGGCCGGGGCGGCGGCCCTGGCGCGGCTGCTGAAGCCGGGCGAAGCCCTGATGTCGATCATGGCCACGGACCAGGGCACGTTGGTGTTCTTGTTGCGCGACGGCCGCATCAACGCCCACGCGGTAAGCCTGACCGGCCGCGCGCTGGATGGGGTGGTGCGCCAATTGCGCCTGGGCCTGGACTGGACCAAGGGCGAGAAGGATTTCGATCTGGAGCTGTCGCATCGCCTCTATCGCACGCTGTTCGAGCCGCTGGAGCCGGAGCTTATTGACCTGAAACACCTGATTATGGTGCCTACCGGAGCGATGCTGGCGCTGCCGCCCGCGGTGCTGGTCACGGCGACGCCCGCGTCGGCCAAGGGGTACGCCAACGCGCAGTTCCTGGCGCGGCGTTTCGCGGTCAGCGTGGTGCCGTCGATCGACGCGTTTCGCGCGCTGCGCGGCGCCAAATCGGCGCCGCGGGCGCCGCAGCCCTTCATCGGCTTCGGCGCGCCCAATTTCGGCGGCGCGCCCGGCGGCTCGACGGCGCTCGGCGAGCTGGGCACGGCCTGCCGCGACCGCGCCGACACCATCGCCCGGCTGCTGCGGCTGCTCGACCCGCTTCCCGAAACCGCGGCCGAGTTGCGCTCGATGGCCCGCGCGCTGAAGGCGCCTGGCGACAGCGTGGTGCTGGCCGGCGAGGCCACCGAGGCGCGCGTGCGCAAGAGCGACCTGGCGAAGTACCGCGTCGTCGCCTTCGCCACGCACGGGCTGTTGCCGGGCGATCTGCCCTGCGACATCGAGCCGGCGCTGGCGCTGACCCCGCCGCTAACCGCCAGCGCAGAGGACAACGGCCTGCTCGACGCCAGCGAGATCGCGACCCTCCGCCTCAACGCCGATTTCGTGATCCTGTCGGCCTGCAACACCGCCGCGCCCGACGGCAAGCTGGGCGGCGACAGCTTGGGCGGCATCACCCGCGCGTTCTTCTACGCCGGAGCGCGCTCGGTCTATGCCTCGAGCTTCCCGGTGCCGTCGGAACAGACGGCCGAGCTGACCACGGCCATGTTCGACGAGCTCGCGGCCGACGCCAGGCTCGGCCGCGCCGAGGCCGCGCGCCGCGCGCAACTCAAGCTGTTGCGCCAGCGCGACATCGCGCATCCCGTGTTCTGGTCGGGGTTCGTGTTGATCGGGGATTAGGCTTTCAGGACGAACGCCTTGGTCACGTATTCCACGATCCGCCGGGCGCAGTCGTCGATCGATGCCTCCGAGGTGTCGACCATCAGTTCGGGGCGGTCCGGCTCCTCGTAGGGCGCCGAGACGCCGGTGAACTCGGTTATCTCGCCCGTGCGCGCCTTCTTGTACAGGCCTTTCGGGTCGCGCTTCTCGCACACCGAAAGGTCGGCCTTGATGTAGACCTCGTGGAACGAGGTGTCGCGGGCGGCGAGACGTGCGCGCTCGCGGTCGGCGCGATAGGGCGAGATGAAGGCGGCGACCGCGATCATCCCGGCGTCGGCAAACAGCGCCGCCAGCTCGCCCACCCTGCGGATGTTCTCGCCCCGGTCCTCGGGCGTGCAGCCCAGATTGGCATTGATGCCGCGGCGCACGTTGTCGCCATCCAGCACGTAGTCTAGGTAGCCCATCTGGAACAGGCGCTGCTCCACCTCCATCGCCAGGGTGGACTTGCCCGCGCCCGACAGGCCAGTGAACCACAGCACGCCGCCGCGATGCCCGCTGCGCTGGGCGCGCTGGGCGGCGCTGACGCGGTGCTCCACGCGCGTAACGTTGGTGGCGCGCGGCGTCACCAGCGCGCGCTGGTCGGGATAGCCGTCCATGCGGATCAGGCCGCCGGCGGCGATGCCGCCCTCGTCCAGCGCGACGAAGCGCCCCGTGCGCTTCATCGTCTTGTATTCGTCCACCGCCACCATCCCCCGCGCGCGCAGCACCACGTCGGCCACGCCGTCGCGCGGTACCGCGGCGCCGGCGCTTTCCTCCAGCGTCTCGGTATCCACCACGCGCTCGACCGCCTGCACCGTCGCCTTGACCTCGCGCGTGTTGAGCCTCAGCGTCAGCTCGGCGCCGGCAGAAAGCGGCTCGCGCGCCAACCAGAACAGCCGTGCCTTGAATACCGTGGTTTCTATCGGCGGGTCGGTCTCGTGGCTGACGATTTCGCCGCGCTCGACGAAGATCTGCTCATCCAAGGTGAATCCGACGGATTGCCCGGCCCCGGCGCTGCTCGGCGGAGAGGGAACGCCCCATTGCTCGATGCCGGCGACGCGCGCGGTCTTGTTGCTGGGCGAGAACAGCAGCCGATCGCCCACCTTGAAGCCGCCGCTTTCCACGCGCCCTGCGAAAATCCGGCGGTCGTCGAACTTGTAGACGTCCTGCAAGGGCAGGCGCAGCGGCAGATCGGATGGGGGCAAAGCGGCCGTGAACGCGTCCAGCGCCTCGACCACGGTCGGGCCGCGATGCCATTTCATGCGCGTGGAGGATCGGGCCACGTTGTCGCCGTCGCGCGCCACGATCGGAATGAACGCCGATGGCTTGATGCCGAGGCCCGCCAGGTATTTCGTGTAGGCGTCGCGGATCTCGTCGAAGCGCTTTTCCGCGAAATCCACCATGTCCATCTTGTTGACGATCACCGCCACCTGCCCGACGCCGAGGAGATACAGCAGATAGCCGTGGTGGCGCGACTGCTGGCGCACGCCCTGCTGCGCGTCGATCAGCAGCACTGCCGCGTCGGCCGCCGAGGCGCCGGTGATCATGTTGCGCAGGAACTCGCGGTGGCCCGGCGCGTCGATCAGCACGTAGTCGCGCTTGGCGGTCTTGAACCAGATCTGCGAGGTGTCGATGGTGACGCCCTGGTCGCGCTCGGCCTTGAACGCGTCCATTAGGAACGCCCATTCGAACGGCATGCCGCGCCGCTCGCACATCGCGCGGATCGCCTCCAGCCGCCCCTCCGGCAACTGGCCCAGATCGTGGAACAGGCGTCCCACCAGCGTGGACTTGCCGTGGTCCACATGGCCCACGATCACGACGGCAAGCTGTCGCGTGGCTTTTTCCTTGGATGCGGTCATGCCGGCCCTGGGGCGGTTCGAAATGGGAAGCGGCGCGCCGCGTGTATAGCCGGTCCGCGCGCGGCTAACAAGCAAAGCGGCGCACGGGCGACGGTGCGCCGGGCCATTAAGCGCCTTGCCGGACGCGGAGGCGGAACGCTAATGTGCGCCGCCGGCCGCCGGAAGCCGCCGGCCAAGTCCGCCAGCCAAATCCGTTCTGGGGGGATCATGAAGCTGCTGCGCTACGGCCCGAAGGGCAAGGAAAAGCCGGGGATGCTCGACGCCGCGGGTGTCATCCGCGACCTGTCGAAAGTGGTGAAGGACATCGACGCCGCCGCGCTTTCGCCCGCCGGCCTCAGGAAGCTCGCCAAGCTGAAGCCCGAGAAGCTGAAAAAAGCGCCCGGCAAGCCGCGGCTGGGCCAGCCGGTGAATCCCATCGGCAAGCTGATCTGCGTCGGCCTCAATTACGCCGACCACGCGGCCGAGACCGGCGCGCCGATTCCGGCCGAACCGGTGCTGTTCATCAAGACGCCGAACGCGTTCTCGGGCCCGAACGACCCGGTGACGTTCCCGCGCGGCGCCACGAAAATGGACTGGGAAGTCGAACTTGCCGTCGTGATCGGCCAGCGCGCGCGCTACGTCGCCAAGGAAAACGCGATGAAGCACGTCGCCGGCTACACCATTTGCAACGACGTGTCCGAGCGCGCCTTCCAGGTCGACCGCGGCGGCGGCCAGTGGACCAAGGGCAAGTTCTGCGACGGCTTCGCGCCCTTAGGCCCCTATGTCCTAACCGCGGACGAAGTGAAGGACGTCCAGAACCTGCGGCTATGGACCGACGTGAACGGCCAGCGCATGCAGAACGGCAGCACCAAGACCATGATCTTCGGCGTGGCCGAACTGGTGAGCTACATCAGCCAATTCGTAACGCTCGACCCGGGCGACGTGATCATCACCGGCACGCCGCCGGGCGTGGGCCTGGGCAAGAAGCCGACGCCGATCTTCCTAAAACCCGGCGATGTTGTGGAGCTGGGCATCGAGGGCATGGGCACGCAGAAGCAGGCGTTCAAGGCGGGCGGCCCCCGGCGCCGGCGGTCGTTTCCGGTCAGACGGTCCCGCGCTGGAACGCGGCATTCATCTGCGGTGTGATGTTCAGATTTTCGTCACACCATGGGCGAAGGTAGAAGCGGCGCATGGTCAAGTCCGGTTCTTGCTGGATAACCGGGTTGGGGATGCGGTGATTTTCGCGCCCGCCGCCGGCGCGGTTCGCTCGGCGTGAGCGCGGTCGAGCTCGTCGCGGATCG
>JBQTIS010000270.1:0-9527 GCA_052387895.1 Rhodospirillales bacterium
CTCGGCCTTGAGCACGCGGGCCGCCAGGGTTCCGGGCGTGTCGCCCGGCAGCACCGGCACGGCCGCCTGCGCGACGATCGGCCCGCAGTCCGTCTCGGCGCGCACGAAGTGGACGGTGCAGCCGCCGAAGCACACCCCCGCCGCCAAGGCGCGCTCGTGCGTGTCCAGGCCCGGAAAGGCCGGCAGCAGCGAGGGATGGATGTTCAGCATCCGGTCGCGCCACGCCGCCACGAATCCGGGAGTCAGCAGGCGCATGAACCCGGCCAGGCACACGATCTCGATCCGGGCGCGCTTCAGCGCCGCGTCCAAAGCGGCATCGAACGCCGCGCGCGTCGGAAATCGCCCATGCGGAATGACAGCGGTGGGAATGCCGGCTTTCTTGGCGTGATCCAGCCCCGCTGCCTCGGCGCGGTTGCTTATGACCAGCGCGATTTGCGCTGGAAAGTTCTTGGCTTTCGCGGCCTGGATCAGCGACTTCAGGTTGCTGCCGCGCCCGGAAATCAGAACGCCGACGCGCCGGCGGGCGGTCATCGCCTCTTGCCCCAGGCCACTTCGGCGCCCGCGACCGCCGCGGCGGGCTCGCCCTTGGTCTTCTCAACGACGCCGATGCGGTGGACCGTCTCGCCGGCGCGGGTCAGAAGCTTGGTCACGGCCTCGGCATCCGCGGCGTCCACCACCAGCGCCATGCCGATGCCGCAGTTGAAAGTGCGCAGCATCTCCGCGTCCGCCACTCGGCCCGCCTGGCGCAGCCAATGGAACACCGGCGGCAGCGTCCAGCTCGCGGCGTCGATCGCCGCCATCGCGCCCCTGGGCAATACGCGCGGCATGTTTTCCACGATGCCGCCGCCGGTGATATGCGCCAGCGCCTTGATGCCGCCGGCGCGATAGCCCTTGGCACGCAGCGCCTTCAGCAGCGGCTTGACGTAAATGCGCGTGGGCTCCAGCAGCGCCTGGCCCAGCGTCGCGTCCTTGGCGAAGGGGGCGGGGGCGTCGTAGCCGAGATTTGCGTCGGCCACGATCCGGCGCACCAGCGAAAATCCGTTGGAATGCACGCCCGAGGAGGCGAGGCCCAGCACCAGGTCGCCCGGTTTCACCCCGGCGCCGGTCAGCGCCTTCTTGCGCTCCACCGCGCCGACCGCGAATCCGGCCAGGTCGTAGTCGTGGGCCGCGTACATGCCCGGCATCTCGGCGGTCTCGCCGCCGACCAGCGCGCAGCCCGCGATGCGGCAGCCCCGTGCCACGCCCCCGAGCACGGCTTCGGCCACGCCAAGCTCCAGCTTGCCGCTGGCGAAATAGTCCAGGAAGAAAAGCGGCTCGGCGCCCTGGACCACCAGGTCGTTGACGCTCATCGCCACCAGGTCGATGCCCACGGTGTCGTGCTTGTCCGCGGCGATGGCGACCTTCAGCTTAGTGCCGACCCCGTCGGTGCTAGCGACCAAGAGGGGGTCCTTGTAGCCGGCGGCCTTGAGATCGAAGAACGCGCCGAACCCGCCGAGCAGGGCGTTGGCGCCGGGCCTGCGGGTGGAACGGGCCAGGGGCTTGATCGCCTCGACCAAGGCGTCGCCCGCGTCGATGTCCACCCCTGCGTCCCTGTAGGTGCGGCTGGCTATGGCATCCTCGCCGGGCTTCCAGTAAGTAAGGATCGGTTCGGGCGGCCCGGCGGGCTTCCGCTCAGGAGGCGGGGCCGGTTTCGGGCGCGCCGACAATACTGTTTCCGGGATGGTTTGCAATGGCCGCGGACAGCCGGCTTGCGCTCGTTTCCGCGATTGCCGCGTGCCTGTTCGCGCTAGGCGCCGCATGCCCGGCGCCGGCGCAGGCCCAGGGCGACGACGTCTACACCGTGCGCGGCGTGCAGGTGGACGCGACGGCGGAAAGCGCGGCCGCCGCGCGCGCCAAGGCGCTGATCGATGGCCAGCGCCGGGCGCTCTTGCGCGTGTTCGAGCGCGTGGCGCTCACCGAGGATGCGGCTCGGCTGCCGCGGCCCAACGACCGCGGCGTCGAGTCGCTGGTGCAGGCGCTTGAGGTGGACCGCGAGCGGACCTCGAAGGTCCGCTACCTGGCGGAGCTCACCGTGCGCTTCAAGCCCGATGCGCTGCGCGAGCTGTTGCGCCAGTCCCAGGTGCGCTTCGCCGAAACGCGCGGCCGGCCGATGCTGCTGCTGCCGGTCTACGAGGACGGGGCCACCGCCATGCTGTGGGACGACGCCAATCCCTGGCGCAAGGCGTGGAACGCCGTGCCCACCGGCGACGGCCTGATCTCGGTGATCGTGCCGATCGGCGACCTGACCGATTCCGAGGCGATCGACGCCAGGGCGGCGATCGAGGGCGATACGGAAAAACTGGGCGCCATCGCCGCGCGCTACCGCGCCGGCGAGGTGATCGTGGCGGCCGCGCGACTGGTCGAAAACCCCGACACCAAGGCGCAATCGATCGAACTCTTCACGGTGCGGCACGGCTCCGCCCAGGATAGCGTGACGCCGCCCGCGCCAAGCGCGCCGGCTGCCGCGATGCCGCTGGACACGCCCGTGGCGATCGAGCAGCGTCTGACCGCCGCCGCGCGCGGCCTGGCCCGGCGGATCGAGGACGACTGGAAGCGGGCCAACCTAATGAGCTTCGACGGACAGCAACAGCAGCTCCTGCTGTCGCTGCCGTTGCAGGGCATCGGCGACCTGGTCGAGGCGCGCCGCCGCCTGGCCGAGCTGCCGAGCGTCCAGCGCGTGGACGTAACCGCGCTCACCCCGCGCGTGGCGCGGCTGATGCTGACCTTCAGCGGCGGCACGCCGCAGCTCCAGGCGGCGCTCGCGGAAAAAGACATGACGCTGATTCCCCAGCCGCCGGACTGGACGCTGACCGTGGCGGACGCGAAAGCCAAGCCGCCGGCGGCCGAGGCGCAGCAGCCCTTGGCCGGCCCCGCCGCGCCCGCCGCCCCGAGGACCCAGTGACGGCCTCGGACCTGCGCCTCGTCCTTCCCAACCTGATCACGCTGGCGCGGCTATGCGCCGTGCCGGTGACGATCTATCTCATCATCACGGGGCATATGGGCTGGGCGTTCTGGCTGTTCGTCTGCGCCGGCATTTCCGACGCGGTGGACGGGTTCCTGGCCAAGCATTTCCGGGCGCACAGCGTGATCGGCGGGTATCTGGATCCCCTGGCCGACAAGGCGCTGCTGGTGAGCGTGTACGTGACGCTGGGCCTGCAGGGCTATTTGCCGGCATGGCTCGTGATCCTGGTGGTGTTCCGCGACGCGCTCATTGTTCTCGGCATCGCGCTCTCGCACGCGCTCGGCCAGCCGCTGCACATGAAGCCTTTGATGGTCAGCAAGATCAACACCGGGTTGCAAATCACGCTGGCGGCCGCGGCGCTGCTGTTGCACGGGCACGGCATCGACGACCGCCGGCTGTTGCCCGTGCTGACCGCGCTGGTCGCCGCCAGTACGCTGGTGTCGGGCGCGGCCTATGTGGTGCGAGGCTTGAAAGGCGCGGCGCGGATCGAGGGGGCCTCGCAATGAACTTCACCCGCCATGCCTGGTTCTGGCTCGCGGTCCTGGCTGCGTTCGTGCTGGCGCTGTACGAGCTGGGCGCGGTGCTGACGCCGTTCGTCGCCGGCATGGCGGTGGCGTATCTGCTGAACCCCGTGGTCGAACGGCTCGAGCGCAAGAGACTGTCGCGCACCATGGCCACCGTCATCGTCACCCTGGCGTTCTGCCTGGTTGTCGCGGCGGCGCTCGTGGTGGTGGCGCCGGTGCTGGCGGGCCAGGTCGTCGGCTTCGCGCGCCGCCTGCCGCAATACGCCGAAACGCTGCGCGGGCGCTTGCTGCCGCTGATCGAGCTCGCCAAGGAGGCGCTGCCGCCCGGAACCATCGAAAAGCTGCAATCCGCGGCGATGGACTATGTGGCGCCGGCCGCCAACTGGCTGGCCCAGGTGGTGCTCAAGGTAATCGGCGGCGGCGTGGTGCTGGTGAGCCTGCTGTCGCTGGCCGTGATCACGCCGATCGTCGCGTTCTATCTGCTGCACGACTGGCCGCGCATCGTGGCGCATGTCGACTCGCTGCTGCCGCGCCGGCACGCCGCGACCATTCGCGAACAGGTGCGGCTGGTCGACGGCAGGCTCGCGGGCTTCCTGCGCGGCCAGACGACGGTGTGCCTGATCCTCGCCTGCTTCTACGGCCTGGGGTTGAGCCTCGTGGGACTCGATTTTGGCCTCGCGCTCGGCATCATCACCGGCCTGATCTCGTTCATTCCCTATGTCGGCATGGGATTGGGACTGATCGTGGGCGTGTCGCTGGCGCTGGTGCAGTTCCATTCCTGGCAGGGCGTCGCGCTGGTGATGGCGGTGTTCGGCGCCGGCCAGTTCATCGAAGGGAATTTCCTCACCCCCCGCCTGGTCGGCGAGCGCGTAGGCCTGCATCCCGCCTGGATCATCTTCGCGCTTCTCTCGGGCGGATCGCTGTTCGGCTTCGTCGGTATCCTGCTGGCCGTGCCGGTCGCGGCGGTGATCGGCGTCGGCGTGCGCTTCGCCCTCGCGCGGTATCTGGCAAGCCCCTACTACCTGGGCCATGACGGCGGCCACGACGCCGGCAAGGGCCCGGGAGACGGCGAGGGCCCGCGGGGGTGAGCCGCACGCCGCAACTGGTCCTGGCGCTGGACCTCAGGCCCTCGCTCGCCGCCGAGGATTTCATCGTCACCCCGGCCAACCAGGCCGCCGTGTCGTGGATCGAGCGCTATCCGCGCTGGCCCGCGCCGCTGCTGGCGCTGAGCGGCCCCGCGGGCAGCGGCAAGAGCCACCTGGCGCAGGTCTGGCGCGCGCGGACCCATGCCGCAGCGCTCGACCCTGGGGCGCTCGATCCCGCGACGCTGCCGCGGGCGCTGGGCGATGCGCCGGCGGTGCTGCTGGATTTTGCGGCGGCCGACCTTTCGCTCGGGCCGGCGTTCGACGAGCGCGCGCTGCTGCATCTCTATAACCTTCTGGCCGAGCGCGGCGGCCACGCGCTGGTGCTGGCGCGCGAGCCGCCGTCGCGCTGGCGCCTGACGCTGGCCGACCTGCGCTCGCGGCTTCTGGCGGCGCCGACGGCGGCGATCGGCCCGCCCGACGACGCGCTGCTGGCGGCCGTCCTGGGCAAGCTGTTCGCCGACCGGCAGTTGCGCGCCGAGCCCGGGGTGATCGACTATCTGGCGCGCAACATGGAACGCTCGCTCGAGGCCGCCGGACGCGTGGTGGCGGAGGTCGACCGCGAGGCGCTGGCGCAACGCCGCGGCTTGAGCGTGGCGTTGGCGCGCGCGGTGCTGGAAAACCTGAGCTAGGAGAGATCGCGATGGATTTGGGGCTGCAAGGCAAGAAGGCGCTGGTCTGCGCCGCCAGCAAGGGCCTGGGCAAGGCCTGCGCCAAGGCGCTGGCCAAGGAGGGAGCCGACGTGACGATCCTGGCGCGCAATGCCGCGACGCTGGCCGAGACGGCCCGGGAAATCCGCGCCGCCGCGCCCGGCGCGACGGTCAGCGAGGTCGCGGCCGACATCACCACATCAGCCGGCCGCGACGCCGTGCTGGCGGCGTGTCCCAGCCCCGACATCCTGGTCAACAACGCCGGCGGCCCGCCGCCCGGCGATTTCCGCAACTGGTCGAAGGACGACTGGATGGCGGCGGTCAACAACAACATGGTCACGCCGATCCTCCTGATCCGCGCCACGGTGGACGGAATGATCCAGCGCCGCTTCGGGCGCATCGTGAACATCACGTCGGCAGCGGTGAAGTCGCCGATCGACGAGCTGGGCCTGTCGAACGGCGCGCGTGCGGGGTTGACCGGCTTCATAGCCGGCCTCGCGCGCCAGACCGTGCGGTACAACGTCACGATCAACAATCTGTTGCCCGGGCCGTTCGAGACGCAGCGGCTCATTGACAACCTCAAGGCGCATGCCGCCAAGTTGCACAAGCCGTGGGAGGAGGTCCACGCCGAGCGCATGCGCGCCAATCCGGCCGGGCGCTTCGGCGATCCCGACGAGTTCGGCCATGCTTGCGCGTTTCTGTGCAGCGCGCATGCCGGGTTCATCACCGGGCAAAACCTGCTGCTCGACGGAGGCGCGTTCCGCGGCACGATGTGACGGGATCGCGGGACCGGCAAATGTTCGCCGCCGGGATTATCCACACTATCCACAGGCCGAAGATTTCGTGGGCAGCCGCAAAATAGCGCCTGGGAATGGCGTGCCGAGGGTCGTTCAAGTGACAGTTAGTTGAAGGAATTATAACAAATGACAGGCTCGCGAGGCCCGGGGTAACGTCCCGCCCGTCTGTGGGCGGGGGACCCTTGAGCACCGAGACGGAACTGAAGCTCCGCATCAAGCCGGACCTGGTCGGCCGTCTGCGGCGCCACCCGCTGTTGCGCGAATTGCGGCTGTCCGCGGCGCGCACGCGCAAGTTGCGCAACGTCTATTTCGACACCGACGACATGGCGCTGCGCAAGAACCGCATCGCGCTGCGGGTGCGGCACGACGGCATCCGCCGCGTTCAGACTCTGAAAACGCCGGACCAGGGCCCGTCGGGAGCGGCGCAGCGCTATCGCGAATATGAGTCGGCGATCGACGGCGACCGGCCGAAGCTCGAACTGATCGCCGACGGCGAGCTGCGCGACGCGCTGCCGGCCGGAACGCAGGACCAGTTGAAGGAAGCCTTCACCTCCGAAATCACGCGCTCGACCGTGCCTCTTTGCCTGGCCGAGACCAAGATCGAGTTGGCCGTGGATAGGGGCGAAATCGCCGCCGCCGACAAGCGTGAGGCGGTGTGCGAGGCCGAGCTCGAGCTCAAGTCCGGACGCCCGTCGCGCATCTACGAACTGGCCTTGAAGCTGCACGAAGAGGTGCCGTTCACGGTGGAGTACCGCTCCAAGGCCGCGCGCGGCTACGACCTGCTGCTGGGCGAGAAGCCGAAACCGCGCAAATCCGCCGAGATCGAGCTCGACGCGGCGATGACCGCCTGGCAGGGCTTCGCGGCCATCGCGCGCTCATGCCTGGCGCAGCTCCGGGCAAACGAGGATTGCGTGCGCCAGGGTGAGGACCCGGAGGGCGTGCACCAGCTCCGCGTCGGCCTGCGCCGTTTGCGCGCGGCCTTCGCGCTGTTCGTCGGCGTGCTGCCGGAAGAGCAGCGCCGGCATTTCGTCGACGAGCTGCGCTGGGCGCAGCAGCGCTTGGGCCCCGCGCGCGATTGGGACGTGTTCATCGCCGACACGGTGAACCCGCTGCGCGGCCGGTTGCCCGAAGACGCCAACCTGCGCGCGCTGGCCGTCGCGGCTTCGGCCGCGCGCGCGATCGCCTATAAACAGGCGTCGGCGACGCTCGACGACCGCCGCTACACCCGCATGCAATTGCAGCTCGATCTTTGGCTCGAGAGCGGCGGCGGCGACGGCGCCGCCGACAACGAGACCGGCGACCCGCGGCCCTGGATGGCGCCGATCGGCGGGGTGGCACGGACCGTGCTCGACAAGCGTCATCGCAAGATCCGCAAGCTGGCGAAACGCTTCGACGATCTCAACGACGAGGAACGGCATGAGCTCCGGATCGACGGCAAGAAGGGGCGCTATGCCGCCGAATTCTTTCGCTCGCTGTTCCAGCGCAAGGCGGCGCTGCGATATGCCAAGCGCCTCAGCGAAATGCAGGATTGCCTGGGCTCGATGAACGACGCGGTGGTCGGGCATCGGCTGATCGACGAGCTGGCCGGCGCCAGCGCCAAGGGCCGGATCGTGGTCGAGCGTTCGAGCGGCATCCTCAAGGGCTGGTTCGCCGCGCGCATCGCCGCCGACATGCCCCAGGCCAGCCGGATCAGCCGCAAGATCGCCAAGATCAAGCCGTTCTGGGAATAGAGCCGGACAAGTCTCTGCGTCCGAGCAGCAGCACGACGAAAAAGACCGGCCAGATCAGGCGCGACTGATAGCGATCGTGCGGGTTCGACGCCACGCCGCAGATCAGGGCGTTGCCGAGCAGCGCCAGCAGCAGGAACGCCGGCAGGAAGGCGCGGTCGTCCCAATCGCCGCGCGGCCGGCCGAGCTCGACGGCCAGAAACGCCGCCAGGGCGAGCATCGACAATGCCCCGACGCCGACATGCAGCGGATTGATCCAGGCGAACGAAATCTGGCGGTTCTGCTGGCGCGCGGCGTTGTAGGCGTCGAGCTGCCGGGGCAGGAATTTCTGGAAGATCGGAACCAGCAGGTGGTTCTGCGGCTCGATGCCGTCGCCGGTCGAAAACAGCGCGAATTGCAGGGCGGCGGCCTTCACGGCGGTTTCCAGGTGCATCAGCGGATAGCGTTTCAGGCTGTCGGCGATGATCCGGCGCGATTCCGCCTCGGTGCCCTCGAATGCGCCCATCTCCCAGAACGGCGTGGCCGTGCTCCACAGCCAGTCGTTGGCGGTGCGCGGCAGGTTGTCCTTGTGTTCGCACAGGGCATAGCCCGACTGCGGGCAGGTGTCGTCGAGCAGCCGCTTGACGATGCCGTCCTGCAACAGCCGCGCGAACACGAAGGCCGATCCGGCGCGGCTGAAGAACACCTCGCCGGTCCTGGCGAAATTGCTGGCGACGATCAGAGCGAGGGATAGCGCGAACACGAGCGACGGCATCGCCCAAGAGGGCCGGACCGCCGCCGCGGGGCGCGGACGCGCGATCCATTGCGCCGCGGCCGTGACGATGGCGAGGCCGCCGGCCAAACCTAGATGCGAGGCATGGGACGTGGCGCCCAGCACCGCCACGGCCGTCAGGCCGAGCCTGCGCTTCCAGTCCAGCCCGTTGGCATGGAAGCCCAGGAGGTAGAGACTCAATACCATCAGCGGCGCCAGGATGTCGGCCAGCACTTGCCCCGCGAACCACGGCAGCGCGGTTCCGGCCGCCAGCGCCAGCGCCAGCGCGAGGAACCGCCCCGGCGCCCGCTCCGGAGCAAGCTCCGGCGCCAGCGCGCGGGCCAGCTCGGCCATGATCCAGACGGTCATCAGCGCCTGCGCCGCGACCGCCGGCCACAGACTCAGCTTCGGCAGGAACAGCGCCAGGAACCAGGAATAGAACACCGAGCGCTCGGGCACGAAGCCGCCGGTCAACGCCTGCTCGATGAACGCGCCGGTATCGAAGAACATCAGCGGAAAGCCGTTCCAGATCGCCGGCGCCAGCAGCGCCAGGGCCGAGGCGGCTATCGCGGCGGCCTGTTGCGGCGGGGAAGCCGCGCTCACGGCAATTCGCGCGGCAGGATCAGCCGTTCCAGCCTGGCCGCGCCGGCGTCGAGGTCGCGCCAGCGCCTGAGGTCGACCGACAGCTCGGCCAGCGCCGCGGTCGGCAACTTGGACTTGAGCCGGGCCAGGGCCGAACCATCGCCGCCGCCCGCCAAGAGCTGCGCCAATTCGTGCAGGCCCGGGTTGTGGCCGATCACCATCGCCGCCTTCACCCCGTCCTCCAACCGTCGCAGCCGCGCCATGATTTCCGACGCCTCGGCTAGATACAACCCGTCCTCGAATTCGATCCGCACGGCCCGGAGGTGCGGCAGCAGCCGGGCCAGGGTTTCGCG
>JBQTIS010000271.1:0-4031 GCA_052387895.1 Rhodospirillales bacterium
GGGATGTAGCGCGCGATCTGCAGCACGCCGGGACGCGGGGTGGGAGCCATGGCGCTAGCGCGCGTTCGCTTCGGGCACGGCCAGCGGCTCGGCATAGGCGCCGATCACCGTCATGCGCGCGATCTCGCCCGGCGCCGCGGCGTCGAGCGCGGCCAGGCGCTGCTCGCCCGGCTTCAGGAACTGGTTCACCTCGACCAGGCTCAACTGGCCGGCGCCGTCGCCCGATCCGCGCTTGGCCACCGCCAGCACCGAAGCGCCGAGGCCCGCGCGCGCCAGCAGTTCGGCCAGGCGGGTGCGGCTGAACTCGTCCCTCGCCTCGACCGCCACCAGCGCGCGGTCCTGGCCGGTCGGCTCGGGTTCCAAAAGCGCCACGGCGAGGGCCTGGGGCCGCTCGCCGCGCGCGTTGCCGGGGCCGGCAAAGGGCAGGCGCGCCACCACCCGGGGACCCCGGGACGAGGCGGCCAGGGTGGGCCACCAGGGTTCGGCCTCGTCGTCGCGCGGCAATCCCAGTACGCCGATCATGGCCCCGCCCTCGGCCACGGCGCTCAAGACTTGGGCGGGCGATCCCGTCGTCATGCCGATCGCGTGGCTGCCGTAGTGGTCGCGCGCCAGGTCCCACACGCCAGGTTGGTCGGGCCGGTGGGCGACGGCGACGGTGAACGGGCCTTGCAGACACAGGTTGGCGCCGATCATCTCGCGCCAAATCCGCACCATGACGGAAAGCGGCAGCGCGCCGCGGTGCCTGGCGGCCAGCCGACGCAGCACCTTGGCCTCGCGCTCGGGCCGGAAGGTCGGGGCTCCGTCCTTGGCCGTGCGCAGGCGCTTGGCCACGTCGGCGCGGCGCATGACCAGATCGTGCATCGACTCGTCGATGCGGTCGATCTCGCGCCGAAGCGCGTCCAGGTTTTCCTTGCCGTTGTCCATGACGGAATGGCCGAAAACCGCCCCTCGCCCGCCCCTTAAAAAAGCGCCTAGGTGTAGTCGTAGCCGCCGGTAAAGGCAAAGAAAACATTGACACAAAACGGGCTTTGAACCCTAGCTATGGCCCTCTTTGACCAGGGGTAACGCAACCGGAGCCGCCCCCGCCATGTCCGCCGTGCTGAAGATGCCCCCGGCCGCCCGGGCCAACCTGCCGGGCCATCGCGTGCTGCTGGGCACGGAGCGGAAGCTGCGGCTGGATTGCGGGCTGGATTTCGGCCCGTTCGCCATGGCCTACCAGACCTATGGGCGGCTGAACGCGGCCAAGACCAACTGCATTTTGGTGTGCCATGCACTGACCGGCGACCAGTTCGTGGCCGAGGAGCATCCCGTCACCGCCAAGCCGGGCTGGTGGGCGACGATGGTGGGCCCCGGCCGGCCGCTGGATACCGACAAATATTTCATCCTGTGCGCCAACGTGCTGGGCGGCTGCATGGGCACCGCCGGGCCGATCGAAATCGACCCCGCTACCGGCAAGCCCTATGGCCTGGGCTTCCCGGTCATCACCGTGGCCGACATGGTGCGCTCGCAGAAAATGCTGCTGGATCATCTCGGCATCAAGAAATTGTTCAGCGTGACCGGCGGGTCGATGGGCGGCATGCAGGCGCTGCAGTGGGCGTCGAGCTATCCCGACAACGTGTTCTCGGCCGTGCCGATCGCGACCGCCGCGCGGCATTCGGCCCAGAACATCGCGTTCCACGAGGTCGGCCGCCAGGCGATCATGGCCGATCCTGACTGGTGCGGCGGCGACTACCTTATCCACGACAAGCGCCCGCAGCGCGGCTTGGCCGTGGCGCGCATGGCAGCGCACATCACCTACCTGTCCGAGACGGCGCTGCACCGCAAGTTCGGCCGGGCGCTGCAGGACCGCAGCAACGTAACCTACGGCTTCGACGCCGACTTCCAGGTGGAATCGTACCTGCGCTACCAGGGCTCGACCTTCGTCGACCGGTTCGACGCCAATTCGTATCTCTACATCACGCGCGCCATGGACTATTTCGACCTGGCCGCCGAGCACGGCGGGGTGCTGGCCAACGCGTTCAGGGACACCAAGGTGCGCTTCTGCCTAGTGTCGTTCACCAGCGACTGGCTGTTCCCGACCAGGGAGAACCGGGCGATCGTGCACGCGCTGAACGCGGCGATGGCGAATGTCAGCTTCGTGGAGATCGAGACCGACAAGGGCCACGACGCATTCCTGTTGGACGAGCCGGAGCTCGATAAGGTGCTGACCGGGTTCCTGGACGGCTGCGCCGAGCATGCCGGCCTGAACAAAGAGTAGGACGATGCCGTTGGACCGCGCCGATTTCACCCATCAGCCGATCCGCGTCGACCTTCAGGTCATCGCCGACATGATCCAGCCCGGCTCGCGGGTGCTCGACATCGGCTGCGGCGACGGGGCGCTGCTGGACTACCTCATGAGCTTCAAGCAGGTGGACGGGCGCGGCATCGAGCTCAGCCAGCAGGGCGTGAACGCCTGCGTCGGCCACGGTCTGTCGGTGATCCAGGGCGACGCCGACACCGACCTGAAGGACTACCCGTCCGGCGCCTTCGACTACGCGGTCTTGAGCCAGACGCTGCAGGCCACGCGCGACCCGCGCCGGGTGCTGCAGGAATTGGTGCGCATCGGCAAGCGCGCGATCGTGTCGTTTCCCAATTTCGGCTGCTGGAAGGTGCGCGTGCACCTGCTGCGCTGGGGCACCATGCCGGTGACGCAGGCCCTGCCCGAGAAGTGGTACGCCACGCCCAACATCCATCTCTGCACGATCCTGGATTTCGTCGCGCTGTGCCGCGAGCTCGACATCTTCATCGAGCGCGGCCTGGCGTTCATGGCGGGCGGGCGGATGCGCGCGATCCACTCCAAGCGCGTGGCGAACTTCATCGGCGAGCAGGGATTGTTCCTGCTGCAGAGCCGCGCGAGGTAGCTACTCGCGGTCCCTCAAGTGCCGTCCCACGCCGCGCGTCGCCGGCTCGGGCAGCGGCACCAGCATCCGCCGTTTGACCGTGCGCTCGGCGCTGGCGGCGTAGATCTGCTTGCCGGCCTCGATCAGCACGGCGCCGGAGAACGCGGGGAACCAGCGCGCGCCGACATTCTCGAACGCCTGGACCGAGCCGCGCATCACCCGGAACGGCAGCGGCGGCAGGTAAAGCGCGCCCGCGGTCTGCAGCGGCACGAACATGGTGTCCTTGAGCAGCCGCGCCAACTGCCCCTGGCTATAAGGATGCCCATGGCCGAAGGGCGTGCGGTCGAAGCGCGCCCAGATGCCGCGCCGGTTGGGCACGACCGCCAAAAGCCGCCCGCCGCTCGCCAGCACGCGCCAGATCTCGCGCAACAGCGGTCGTACATGCTCGCTGTGCTCGAGCGCGTGCACCAGCAGCACGCGATCGACCGACTCGTCCGCCAAAGGCAGGTCGGTATCCTCGGCCAGCGCCACCAGGCTGCGCCCATCGCGCGGCCAGCGGATTACGCCCTGGGTCGCCGGCATGATAGCCGCCACGCGCTGCGCTTCTTCGCGGAACTGGCTCAAGAGCGGCGTGGCGTAGCCCAGGCCCAGGACGGTTTCGCCGCGCAGGTTGGGCCACATCTGGCGGATGCGCCGGCGCAGGGCGCGCCGCGCGATCTTGCCCAGGCCCGTGCCGTAGAAGGCGTGCAGGTCGACGACGTCGGCGGTCATGGCGCCATGATGCGGGCAAGGTTGCGTTAATTCAAGGTTGTAAAACGGGCTGCCAGCCTCAGCTTTCAGCAGTCAGCCGGACCCAAGCCCTGGGTTTGGGCCCGGGGCTGAAGGCTGAATGACGAAAGCTTCGGTGCTAATGTTCGCCCATGCTTGAGATCGTCCAGATTCCCGTGCTGACCGACAACTACGTGTACCTGGCGCGCGAGCCGCGCGCGGGCGCGGTGGGCGTGGTCGACCCGGCGGTGGCCGAACCGGTGGAGCTGGAGCTCGAGCGCCGGGGCTGGCGGCTGACGCACGTCATCAACACGCATCACCACGCCGACCATACCGGAGGCAATCTGCGCCTGAAGGCCCGCTACCGGGCGACCGTCGTGGGCC
>JBQTIS010000272.1:0-2110 GCA_052387895.1 Rhodospirillales bacterium
CGGGCGCAAACTGCGCGCTTGCCGGCCCGGAAGAGGGCCGCATGTCATTTTCGCAGGAGTCGTTCCCCATGATCCATCTCTACACGGCCGGCACCGGCAACGGGCGGCGCGCCTCGGTGATGCTCGAGGAATGCGGGCTGCAATACGCGGCCCACAAGCTCGACCTGATGAAGGGCGAGCAGAAGCAGCCGGACTACCTCAAGATCAACCCCGCGGGCGCGATTCCCGCCATCGTCGACCACCAGGGCCCGGGCGGCAAGAAGGTGACGCTGGCGCAATCCGGCGCCATCGTTCTCTACCTCGCCGAGAAGACCGGCAAGTTTTTGCCCAAGGACCCGGCCAAGAAGGCCGAGGCGCTGCAATGGTTCATGGCGGTCTCGACCGACGTGGCGCCGGCCAGCTCCGCGATCTTCTACATGACCAGCATGGCGCCCGACAAAACCGACGCCAACAAGCAGTTCCTCGAAACCCGCTTCGCCAACCTGCTCAAGACCTGCGACGCGCGGCTGGCGCGGTCGAAATACCTCGCGGGCGACGAGGTGACGGTGGCCGACCTGGCGCTGATCCCGGTGATCGACGCGCGCAAGGAGCTCGTCGCCAAGACCCCCGGCCTCGACCACCTGAAGCGCTGGGCGGCCGAGATGACCGCAAGGCCGGGCGTGAAGAAGGGTTTGGCGGTGTAGTCAAGGGGGCGGTGTAGTCAGGGGCGGCGGCGCAACGGGCGGCGGCGCAACGGGCGGCGGCGTAACGGGCGGCGGTCAGGCTTCCAGCACGGCCAGGAACGCGCGCGGGGGCAGGATCAGCACGCCCTCGTGCCGGCCGACCGCCAGCAGCTTGCGGTCGCCCGTGACCACGAAGGCGGCGCGGCCTTCGATCGCCGCGGCGAGGTACTTGTCGTCGTCCGGGTCCTCGCACACGCCCGCCAGTTCGATTTCGCCGGGCACGAGCCGGGCCAGCACGACGATGTCCTCGAACCACAGCAACGGATCGCCCCCGCGCCGCAACAGCCGGCCGAGCTTGGGATAGGCCAGCGCCCGCAGCACCTCGGCCGCGATGGCGGGCGAGACGATCAGCTCGAACGCCTGCCCGCGCAGGAACCGGCCGATCACCCGGCCGGGCGGGCCTTCGGGATTGAGCGCCGCGCTGACGTACACGTTGGCGTCGAGAACCGCGCGCAGCAACGCCTATTTCTTTCCCCGAGTCTGGCCCCGGCGCCGATTCCCGTCCCGGCGCGCGTAGCGGCGCGCCGCGTCGGCCAACGCGGCCGTCTGCGCCGGCGAAAGGCCCGCGCCGCCCTGCCCTTCGAGATAGGCGAGCGCGTGCAGGCGCGCGTAGCGGCGCATCTGCTCCAGCCGCGCCATCGGCACGATGGCCGCGAGCCTCTTGCCCTTGCGCGCCACCACGAATTCGTCGTGGCGCAAGGCGACGCGGTTCAGAATGTCGCCGATGCGCTGGCGAATATCGGACGTGGAAACGGTTTCGCTCATGGAGCAACCCTCGCAACCAGTATATTTGCTATGGTTGGCTGGCGCAAGCGCGGCGGGCCCGGGCGGGCCGCTGTACAGGAAAATCGGGCGCGGGCTACCCTGGACGACCCGCAACCGCGACCCGGACCGCTTCCATGCCCGCCGCAACCCCCGCCCCCTTCCCGCTTTCCGGCTCCTGCGCCTGCCGCGCGGTGCGCTATCGCATGACAGGCCCGCCGATGTTCGTGCATTGCTGCCACTGCCGCTGGTGCCAGCGCGAGACCGGCGCGGCGTTCGCGCTCAACGCCATGATCGAAGCGGACCGCGTGGAGCTGCTCCAGGGCGCGCCCGAGGCGGTGCCCACGCCCTCGCACAGCGGCAAGGGCCAGAAGATCTGGCGCTGCCCCCGATGCCGCGTGGCGCTGTGGAGCAACTACGCCGGCGCCGGCGACAAGTTCCATTTCGTGCGGGTGGGCACGCTCGACGAGCCCGGCCGCCTGCCCCCGGACATCCACATCTACACGTCCTCGAAGCAGCCCTGGGTGGTGCTGCCCCCGGGCGCGCGCGCCGTGCCCGAGTATTACGACGCGCGCCAGGTCTGGCCCGCGGAAAGCCTGGCGCGCTTCCGCGCCGCGCGGCTGTGA
>JBQTIS010000273.1:0-2149 GCA_052387895.1 Rhodospirillales bacterium
GCGGGCCCAACTCGCCCACGCCCGGGTCAACACGGCACAGCGCCAGGCCCGGACCGTCGCGCTGGCCCCGGGCGCCGCGCGGCGCCATCCACAACGTGGTTCGCCAGCGGCGGTCGCGAGCCAGCGCGCGGATCAGCCGTTGCGCCATCGCGCGGTGGAACCGCGTGGCTTCGGCTTCGCCGATACCCGCGGACAGGCGCGTCTTCACCTGGCCAAGGCGCGGGGCTTTCAGGAAAACGGCGACGTGATGCTGCGGCCGCATCGGATCAGCGGTAGATACGCAACAGGGCGCGCGGCGGCACGCCGAGGAAGTAAAGCGTCAGGCACAACAGATTGCGGGCCGAGCGCACGATCCATCCCTCGCGCCGCCAGCGTTCGGCCGAGGTCACGGCCCGCGCGGGCAGGGGCACGAGATTGCGCCGGCCGACGCGGCGCACGATGTCCACATCCTCCATCAACGGCAAGGCCCGGTATCCGCCGGCGCGGCGATAGTGCTCGCGCGCGATCAAAAGGCCCTGGTCGCCATAAGGCAAGCCTAGTACCCGGCATCTCCAAGCCACCAAGCGCTCCAACCGGCGCGCGGCTGGCGTGCGATCGTCCAGCGCGAAGGCGAAATAGCCGGCGCGGCCGGCGTTGCGAGGATCGGCCATGAATTGCCACGCCGCCGCCGCCCAGCCCGGCTCCAGGGCGGTGTCGGCATGCAGGAACAGCAGCCAGTCGCACCGGGCGGCTTCGGCCCCTGCGGCCAGCTGGGCGCCGCGGCCTCGCGTGGATGTGATCACCGTTGCCCCGGCGCCGGCAGCCATTTCGCCCGTTCCATCCGTGGACCCACCGTCGGCAACCACGATCTGGGCGACCGCGCCCCGCAAGACGGCCAGCGCGGCCGGCAGTCGCGCGGATTCGTTAACAGTGGGGATGATGGCGCTCAGGTCGGTCATGCGTCTTGATTAGCATGGCCTACAGATGGGCCCATTTTCCACGGTCCGCGCACACCGGTCTTGACGCGGCGGGCCGGCAGGCGCTACCAGCGTTCGAGGCCCGGGGATGGCCGATCAACCGAGTTCAAGGGGAATTGCCAAGACCATGATTTCTCGGCGCAGCATCAGCTACTTTTTCGCGGCCTGCACGGTCGTCGTGGGCAGCGCGGCCTTGGCGGCCGATTCGCCGAAAACCTTCACCGGCTTGACTCCGGTTTCGCCGCAACCCGCGGCCGACAAGATCGATACTGGCCTAGGGGTGATCTATTACCAGAACTACTTCAAAAAGTTGGACGAAATCACGAAGCTGGGTAAGGGTAAGCCCGGCAGGCCTATTCCGGTGCTGGACCACAAGACCCAGGACGGCAACGTGCTTACCGCCAGCGCGGCGATGGGCGTGGGCGCCAAGATTACCGGCCTGATCAAGTTCGACAAGCCAGGCAAATACGTGATGCAAATGAACTCGAACGACGGGGCGCGAGTGACGATCGCCGGAAAGAAGATACTCGAAGACGATGGGATTCACGGCGACGAGATGTCCGACCCTGTCGAGCTGACGATCGACCAGACGGGCTGGTACGATATCGCCGTGGACTATTTCCAGCGAAAGGGCACGTCGGCGCTGCAATTGTTCTGGACGCCGCCGGGTGGCTCGCAAGCCATCGTGCCGGCGGCGAACTACGCGCACATGAAGCCATAGGGGCGGCGGAGAGTTACGCGCGATGTGGAAAGTCGTCCTGGTGCTGATGGTGCTGACGAACGCCGAGCAGCGGCTGATCGTGCAGCAGCCGCTGGACGGGCACGGCTTCGCCACCAAGGCCGAATGCGACAAGTTCGCCGAGGGCTGGCGCGGCCAGACGAAGCAACCCGAACTGCAACGCCTGGCCGAAGCGCGCGCGCCGGCGTTCCGCGGCAACATGAAAACGGTCAGTCTGCTCGACGCGGGCTGCGCCGATCCGGGCTGGAGCGGGGCGTTCCCGATCCTGAAGGCCGACGAAGGCTTTCCGCCGGCGGCGGATAAGAAACCCGGCGAGGCCAAGCCGGCGCACTAAGCGTCACTTCGAGGCTGCGGAAACCGTCGGCTCGTTCTTCACCGGAAAAGTCACCGAGTTGGCGATGAAGCACTGGCCGTGCGCCATGTCGTGGAACCGCCGCGCCTTCTCCAGGTCGGC
>JBQTIS010000274.1:0-3816 GCA_052387895.1 Rhodospirillales bacterium
CGCGCGATCTTCGAGGCGGCGATCGAGGCGGCCGGGGGCGGCAAGCCGGTGGTGCCCGAGATCATGATCCCGCTGGCCGCGACCAGACGCGAGCTCGACATCCTCAAGGCCGTGATCGACCGCGTGGCCGAACAGGTTGCGCGCGAGAAGAAGGCGAAGCTCAAATACTACGTCGGCACGATGATCGAGCTGCCGCGCGCGGCGCTGAAGGCCGGCGAGATCGCCCGGACCGCCGAGTTCTTCAGCTTCGGCTCCAAAGACCTGACGCAGACGACGCTGGGCCTGTCGCGCGACGATTCCGCCAGCTTCCTCGACAGCTACACGCGCCAGGGCATTTTCCCGACCGATCCGTTCATGTCGATCGACGTCGAGGGCGTGGGCGAGATGGTGCGCATCGGCGTCGAGCGCGGGCGCAAAGTCCGCAAGAACCTGAAGCTCGGCGTCTGCGGCGAGCACGGCGGCGATCCCGCCTCGGTCAGGTTCTTCCGCGAGGTCGGCCTCGACTACGTCTCCTGCTCGCCGTTCCGCGTGCCCATCGCCCGGCTGGCGGCGGCCCAGGCCGAATTGGCGCAGGTCGCGCGCGACAAGTAGCGTCTACGCCTTCTTGTCCTCCGGCGCCTCCGGCGTCTCGGGCGTTTCGTTGGTGGGCACGCGGTATTCGCCGCCGAGCCAGCGGCCCAGGTCCACGTCGGCGCAGTGCTTGGAGCAAAAGGGCCGGTACTCGAGCGCGGCCGGCTTGCGGCAGATCGGGCAGCGCGTTTTCAGCACCGCCACCTTGGCGCTTCGGTCGTCGGCCATCGCCTACCCCGCCACGAGCTCGAACCGCCGGGCAGGTTGCGCCGGATCGGCCTCGAGCTCAAGTGCGGCGCCGATGCGGGCCCGGACGTGCGCCAGCGTCGCCGCCTCGGCCGCCAGCGCCGCCACGACGGCGGGCGCGGCGCGGCCGGTGAGCTTGCGCCCGGGCCGCGACACGGCCTCGGCCATGGCCGCGCGCAACAGCGCGAAGCCCGCAGCGAGCGGATCGTCGCGCAGCATGCGCCGCAGCGACGGCCGGCCGCGCCGGCGCGTCAGCTCCACCAGCCCCGCCGGGGTCATGCCTAGCACGTCGACCTGCTGCGGGTCGCCCGCGCTGGCGCGACGCAGCGCCTCGACCACGCGGCGGCGGTTGTCGCCTTTGCCGACGCGCAGGAAATCCACCACGGCGATGCCGCCGATGTCGCGCAGGCGCAATTGCCGCGCGATCTCGCCGGCCGCTTCCAGGTTTGCGGCCAGGGCGGCTTGTTCCTGGCCTGCCGCGCTTTGCTGCGCCGCCATGTCGACGTCGATCACGGTCATCGACGCCAGTTCGTCGATCGTCAGCGCGCCGCCGCCGGGCAGGCGCACGCGTGGGCTCAGTGCTTCCTCGATCTGCGCTTCGGCGTCGTGGCGGCGGAACAGCGGCTGCGGCCCGGCGTGATGCTGCGGCAGCGCCGCCAGATCGGGCGCGAGCGTTCGCAAACCGGCGCGCAGCCGGTTCAGCGTCTCGGCGTCGTCCGCCAGCACCGCCTTCAGCGTCGCCGCGTTGTCCAGGACCGCGCGCAGCAGCGGATCGGGCGCGGGCAGCAGCGTTTTGGGGGCGCCGGGCTGTTTTGCCGCCGCCAGCCACGCGTCGCGCAACGCTTCCGCCTCCGCCACGAGCGCCGCGTCCCCGGCGTCCGCCGCCCAGGGGTTGACGAGGAACCCGTCCTGCTGCGCGTCCACGCCCTTCAGCGCCTTGGCCGCGCGGGCGAAGTCGTCCGGCGCCAGCCGCCGCGAGCGTTCCAGGCCGGGCTGGCCCGGGCGCAGGGTCAGCAGCCGTCCCACGACCAGCGGCCGGTCGCTGAGGCCCGGGCCCTTGTCGTCGACCGCGTCCTTGACGACCTGCGCCACGATCATGGCGCCCTGGACCGGCGGCTTGACGCCGCGCTTCAGCGAAAGGAACCCGGCCCGGCCCAGGCCGATATCGACATAGGCCGCGCCCTGGTCGCGCCGCACCGCCGTCACGCGCCCGCGAACCACCGCGCCCACCCGGCTTTCCTGCCCCGGCCGCAGGATGCCGAGCGCCACCAGCCGTCCTTCGCCGAGCAGCGCGACCCGGGTTTCGCCCGGCAGGTGGTCGATCAGGATTTCGTCGATGGCGCCGGCGGTCACGGTGCGTCCACCGGAAACCCGAGGCCCGCCAGCATCTGCGCCGTCTCGAACAACGGCAGGCCGACGACGTTGGAGTACGAGCCGTTGATCGCGCGAACGAACCGCGCGGCGCTTCCCTGGATGGCGTAACCGCCGGCCTTGCCGCGCCACTCGCCGGATTTGAGATAGGCGCGGCGTTCGGATTCGTTGAGGCGCTTGAAGGTCACGGCCGTGTCGACCAGGCGCAGCGCCGTGCGTCCGCCCGGCGCCACCACCGCAACCCCGCCCAGCACGCGATGGCGGCGGCCCGAGAGGAGATCGAGACACGCGGCCGCAGTCTTTTCATCTCCAGGCTTGGGCAATACGCGCCGCCCGCAGGCCACCACCGTGTCGGCCGCCAGCACGAACGCATCGGGATGGCGCTTGGCCGCCTCCAGCGCCTTGGCCATCGCCAGGCGGCGCGCCAGCGCCGGCGGCAACTCGCCCCGCCGCGGCGCTTCGTCGATCGCCGCCGGGTCGACCGCGTCGGGAACCAAGCCGATTTGCTTCAGCAAATCGAGCCGCCGCGGCGAGGCCGAGGCGAGCACCAGGCGACGCGGATGGATGATCGCTCTGCCTTTGGAGTTCGCCATCCCGCTTTCCATCGGCCGCCGCGGCCGGCGGCATCATTAGCGCAAAGCCGCGCCCTCGGCCAGGGCCCCGGCCGTGCGTCTATGCGGTCGCGGGGGGGCCGAGCGGATCGGGCTTGAGCGCGTCGTAGCGCAAGAGCTGCGGCATGCGCCAGATCACCAGCGCGGTGGCCGCCACCGTCGCCACGCCGCCCAGCACAATGGCCAAGGGCGCGCCCAGCATGGCGGCGGCCAGTCCCGCCTGCATCTCGCCGATGCGCGGGCCGCCGCGGAAGAACACCAGCGCGATCGATGACACGCGCCCGCGCAAGGGGTCGGGCGTCAGTTCCTGGCGCATCAGCGAGCGGATCATCGACGCCGTCGTGTCGACCCCGCCCATCGCCGCCAGCAGCGCGAACGAGAGATAGATCCAGCTCGACAGCCCCACCATCGCCGCCGTCGCGCCGTAAACCGCCAGGCAAAAGACCAAGAGCGGGCCCTGCCGGCGCAGCCTGTGCCAATAGACCAGCGCCGTGCCGGTCAGCGCCGCGCCCAGGGGCTGGCCCGCCGCCAACAGGCCGTAGCCGCCGACGCCGGCGTCGAACACCACGTCGGCCAGGATCGGCAGCAGCACCGTCACCGAGGTGAAGCACGAGGCGAAGAAATCGGCCAGGAACGAGGCCCACAGTTCCTTCTTGCCGCGCACGAAGCTCAAGCCCTCCAGGAACGCGGACACGCCCGGCTTGGCGCGCTGCCCCTCCCCGGTTCCGCTGAGGCGCATCGCTACCAGGCACCATACCGGCACCGCGAACCCGACGGCGACCGCGCCATAGGCCGCGGCGATCGACAGGCGCTCGATCAGCACCGCGCCCGCCACCGGCGCGATCACGGCCGAAACGCGGAAGGCGAGGCTGTACAGGCCGATCGCGTGCGACAAGTGGCGCGGCGGCACGCTGGCCGGCACCAGCGCGTGGCGCGCCGGGGTGTCGAACGCGGTCAGCGCCGCGCCCAGGGGCTGGCCCGCCGCCAACAGGCCGTAGCCGCCGACGCCGGCGTCGAA
>JBQTIS010000275.1:0-1747 GCA_052387895.1 Rhodospirillales bacterium
GGCACCGCGTCCTTCATCACGCCGAAGGCGGGAATGCGCCAGGCGTGGATCACGTCGGCCGAGGTCATCAGCAGGCGGATATTGGTCTTGATCGGCAGCACCACGCGGCTGTCGACCTCGAGCAGGCGCCGCTGGCCGGGCTTCAGGTCCTTTTCCGGGATCATGTTGCTGTCGAACTTCACGTCGCCGTGGTCCGGGTACTCGTAGGACCAGTACCACTGGTGGCCGACGATCTTCAGGGTCATCTCGGCGTTGGCGGTCTTGTCGGTGAAGTACAAAAGCTTGAACGACGGCACCGCGATCGCCACCAGGATGACGATCGGGATCACGGTCCATAACACCTCGACCGTCGTGTTGTGGGTGGTGGAGGACGGCGTGGGGTTGGCCTTCTCGTTGAAGCGGATCATCACGTAGACCAGCAGGCCCAGAACAAACACCGAGATCGCGGTGATCACCCACAGCAGCAGGGTGTGGAACTCGGCGATCCGCCGCATGGTTTCCGAGGCCGCGGGTTGCAGCGTCATCTCCCACGCCTTGGGCTCGGCGGCCAGCGCCGCCCCGCCCGCCGGGTCGAGCCCGCCAAGCGCCAGCAGCGCCGGGCCGGCGAACGCGAACCACGCCGCGGCCGGAATCGCCGCGACCAATGCATCAAGGAATTTCCGCACCCTCACACCCTCCGCAAGACCGGCCCGGCGCGGCGCTTTACGGACGTTCCCGCAGGCCCGCAACCCGTTGATCCGGTTGCCTAACCGTGCGGCTCGCCCCGGGCGTCGACGCGCGGGGTCTAAGGCCGTCCGGCACGCGTTAACGTCTCACTTAACACCGGCCCAGGGTAGGCGACGAAATGACGCATGAAAAGCCGCCAACGTCAAATAACTGCAAAGTTTTTACGGTTATTCGGGCCGTCTATTCATGCCCAGCGCGTCCTTGAATCCCCGCGCGCCCGTGCGCGTGATCGTGACGGCGCGGCTGTCGCGCACGCGTTCGATCCAGCCCAGTTCAAAGCAGCGCGCGGCGATGCCCGCGCCGATGGCGCCGGCGATGTGCGGGCGGCGCTCGCTCCAGTCCAGGCAGGGGCGGCAGAAGCAGCGCCGGCCGGCAGAGGCGGCCGCCAGATCCATGCCGAAGCGGGCGAAGAAGCCCTCGCCCTTTTTCGTCACGGCGCCGGCGTCGGCGGAAAAGGCGACATAGCCGCGGCGCGACAGCGCGTCGGCGATGCCGACTCCCAGCCGCCCGGCGAGGTGGTCGTAGCAGGTACGCGCCTCCCTCAGCGCCGCGTCGATGCGCGATGGCGGGCGGTGGCGCGGCGGCATGTGGATCGACGCGACCACGGCGATGCCTTCCAGCATCTCGGCGATCCGGGACGAGGCCAGGCGGTAATAGCGGTGCCGGCCCTGCTTGTGCTGCGCCAGGAGCCCGGCGCCCGCGAGCTTGGCCAAATGCTCGCTCGCGGCCGGCGCGCCGATGCCCGCATGCCAGGCGAGCTCGCCCGCGGTCAGCGCGCGGCCGGGGATCAGCGCGTCCAGCATCCTGGCGCGCGCCGTGTCGCCGACCAGCGCGCCGATCTCGGCCACGGACATCGCGGAGACGGGTGCGGCCATGGGGGACGAGCCTAGCGCGCCGCGAGCCGCCCGTCACCGCCGATCGTGTCGGCCGCGGCCGAAACATCGGGGCGGGACTTACGGCGCCCCCCCCCCCAGAATGCCGGCATGACGAACCCACGGGAGACCTCCAAGACCGCGACCCC
>JBQTIS010000276.1:0-4792 GCA_052387895.1 Rhodospirillales bacterium
GTCGACCAGTCGTTCGAGCGGCGCCTGCGCGGCGGCGCGCATCTGGTGGAACGGCCCGGCTCGACCGACAGCCTGGGCTGGGTCACGACCGTCACGCGCTCGGTAGAATTGGATAGCTGGATCGGCCTCTCCTTGATTCGGCGCGGGTCCGAGCGCAAGGGACAACGCCTTCATGCCTCATTTCCGCTGAAGAACGAGACCGTGGAAGTCGAAATCGTCAGCCCGCACCACGTGGACCCGGAGAACGAACGTGTCCGCGCCTGAGCCGCGCTCCGTGCTGGCGGCCGTCATGGCGCCGGGCCGCCACGGCGCCGGCGGCCCGCATCCCGTGCTGATCCGCCGGCGGCGGATGGAGGTCGTCCAGGTCACGGCGCGGCGCGAGCTTGTCGATGCCTGCTCCGGCGCGGCCGCCACGGTCGCGGGCTTCCGGCTGCTCGGGCCGAACCGGGCGGTTTACGGCGGCGAAACGGCGGCGGTATGGATTCAACCGCGCACCTGGTTGATCATGCGGCCGTGGCGCGAAGAGGGCGCGCTGTACCGGGCGCTGCTCGCGGCCTGCCGCGCAAACGGCGCGGTGGTGGACCAGACCGGCGGCAAGGCAGTGCTGCGGGTTTCCGGGCGGCATGGGCGCGCGGCGTTGGAAAAAGGCTGCCGCGTCGACCTGCATCCCCGCGCCTTCAAGCCCGGCAGCGCCGCCGTGACGCCTATAGCGCATATCAATGTCGTTTTGGCGCAAGCCGACGACGCGCCCAGCTACGATCTTGTGCTGCCGTCCACCTTCGCCGAAACGTTCCTGGAATGGCTCGAGATGTCCGCCGCCGAGTTCGGCTACGAGATCGCCTGAGGGAAATCGACTGATGGCCAACCATGCCCGCGTCGTCGTGATCGGCGGCGGAGTCGTCGGCTGCAGCGTGCTGTACCACCTCACCAAGCTGGGATGGAAAGACGTGGCGCTGCTGGAGAAATCCGAGCTCACCTCGGGCTCCACCTGGCACGCGGCCGGCGGCATCCATACGCTCAACAGCGACGCTAACGTGTCGCGATTGCAGAAATACACCATCGACCTGTACCGCGAGCTGGAACAGATCACCGGCCAGTCCTGCGGCATCCATCTTACGGGCGGGCTGATGCTCGCCAGTCTGGAAGAGCATCTCGATTTCATCAAGCTGGTGCGTTCGCGCGGGCGCTATCTCGGCTTCGAGACCGAGATGATCTCGCTGGAGCAGGCGCGCAAGTACAATCCGCTGATCGAGCCGCAGCATTTCGTGGGCGCGCTGTGGCGCGGTGACGGCGGGCATGTCGATCCCTCGGGCGTGACGCAGGCCTACGCCAAGGCCGCGCGCATGGCGGGCGCCCAGGTCCATCGCTTCGCCCCCGTGAAGTCGCTGAAGCAGAACGCCGACGGAAGCTGGACGGTCGCCACGGACAAGGGCGACTGGCGCGCCGAGCACGTGGTCAACGCGGCGGGCCTGTGGGCGCGCGATGTCGGCCGCATGGTCGGCATCGAGCTGCCGGTGTTGGCGATGGAGCACCACTACATCGTCACCGACGAGATCCCCGAGGTCGCCAACCACGGCAGCGAGATTCTGGCGACGCAGGACTACACCGGCGAAATCTACATGCGCCAGGAAGGCAAGGGCGTACTGCTGGGCACCTACGAGCAGGCCTGCGTGCCCTGGTCGCCGGAGAAGACGCCCGACGATTTCTCGATGGAGTTGCTGCCGCACGACCTCGACCGCATCGCGCCGTCGCTCGAGCTCGGCTTCGCGCATTTTCCGGCGGTGGGCCGCGCCGGCATGAAGCGCATCGTCAACGGCCCGTTCACCTTCGCTCCCGACGGCAACCCGCTGGTGGGGCCGGTCCGGGGCCTCAGGAATTTCTGGTCCGCCTGCGGCGTGATGGCCGGCTTCGCGCAGGGCGGGGGCGTGGGCCTGGCGCTGTCGCGCTGGATGGTCGAGGGCGACCCGGGCAGCGACGTATTCGCGATGGACGTGGCGCGCTTCGGCCCCTACGCCACGCCGCGCTACACCAGCCTGAAGGTGCAGTTGAACTACAAGCGCCGCTTCCGCCTGACCTTCCCCAACGAAGAGCTGACCGCCGCGCGTCCGTTGCGCCGCGCGCCGTCCTACGATCGCCTCAAGGCGGCGGGCGCGGTGTTCGGCGCCAGCTTCGGCCTGGAAGCGCCGCTGTGGTACGCGCCCAAAGGCGTCGAGCCGGTCGAAAACCCGACCTATCGCCGCTCCAACGCCTATCCCATCGTGCGCGCGGAATGCCTAGGCGTGCGAAACGACGTCGGCATCATGGATATCTCCGGCTTCGCCAAGTACGAGGTCGCGGGGTCCGGCGCCGAAGCGTGGCTCAACAAGGTGCTGGCGAACAGGATGCCGAAAATCGGCCGGCTGGTGCTGGCGCCGATGCTGAACGAGCGCGCGCGCATCATCGGCGACTTCACGGTCATGCGCCTGGGACCCGAGCGGTTCCTGATGATCGGCTCGGGCGTGGCCGAGGTGTTCCACCTGCGCTGGTTCGACCGGCACTTGCCGGCCCCGGGCGTGGCCTTGCGCAGCCTGTGCAGCACGCTCAACGGCTTCATGATCGCGGGACCGAAGTCGCGCGAGCTGCTGAAGCGCGTGGTGCGCGAGGACGTGTCGAACGACGCGTTCAGGTTCTTCGCGGTGCGCGAGATGGCGGTGGGAATGTGCCCGGCGGTGGTCGACCGCGCCAGCTATACCGGCGATCTGGGCTACGAGATCTGGGTCACGCCGGACTACCACATCGCGCTTTACGAAACGCTGGTCGAGGCGGGCAGGGATTTGGGCCTGACGCATTTCGGCAACCGGGCGCTGATGTCGCTCAGGCTGGAAAAGGGCTACGGCGCGTTCTTCCGCGAGTTCCGCCCCGATTACACGCCGCTGGAAGCGGGCCTCGACCGCTTCGTGGCGCACGACAAGCCCGAGTTCGTGGGCAAGGCTGCGGCCGCCCAGGAGTGGGGCAAGCCGCCCGAGCGCAAGCTGGTGACCATGATGGTCGACGCCAACGACGCCGACGTGGTGGGCTACGAGGCGATCCTCCGGGATGGCAAGGCCGTGGGGCAGGTGACCTCGGGCGGCTACGCGCATTGGGCCCAGAAAAGCGTCGCTTTGGGCTATGTGAAGCCCGAATACGCGCGCGATGGCCAGCAGTTGAAGATCGACATCCTGGGCGAAGAGCGCGCGGCGGTCGTGCAGACGACGCCACTGTTCGACGCCAACGGCGGAAGGCAGCGCGGTTAGAAATCGGTCTTGACGCCGCCCTCGGCCTTGCGACGGGCGATGAAGGCGTCGAGCTCTTCCTCTATCGCCTTGTCCATCGGCGGGCGCTGGTAGCGCGCCAGCGCCTCCTTCCACAGCCGGTTGGCCTTCTCTGCCGCCGTGGGCGAGCCCGCCTCACGCCAGGACTCGAAATTGCGCCAGTCCGAGATCAGCGGCGCGTAGAACGCGGTCTTGAACCGCGCCTGGGTGTGGGCAGCGCCGAAATAATGTCCGCCCGGCCCCACCTCGCGCATCGCGTCCAGCGCCAGCGTGTCGGAATTGACGTCCAAAGGCTCCAGGAAGCTCGCGACCATCTGCAATAGGTCGACATCGACGATGGTCTTCTCGAACGAGGCGGTCAGCCCGCCCTCCATCCAGCCGGCGGAATGCAGGATGAAATTGCCGCCGCCCATGACGGCGCCCCACAGCGAGAACACGGATTCGTACGCGGCCTGCGCGTCCAACGTGTTGGCGGCGCAGGTGTTCGAGGTGCGGTAGGGCAGGCGGTAGCGCCGCGCCAGCTGTCCGCCGACCATCGCGGCTTTCATGTATTCCGGCGTGCCGAAGGCGGGCGCCCCCGATTTCATATCCACGTTCGAGGTGAACCCGCCATAGACCACCGGCGCCCCGGGCCTGACGATCTGGGTGAAGGCGATTCCGGCGAGCGCCTCGGCGTTCTGCTGCGCCAGTGCCCCCGCCACCGTTACCGGGGCCATGGCGCCGGCCAACGTGAACGGAGTCATGATGATGACCTGGCCGCGCGCCGACATCTCCATGATCCCCTGCAGCATCGGCGCGTCCAGGCGCAGGGGGGAAGATGAGTTGATCACCGAGATCAGCGACGGTTCGTGGTCCAATTGCTCGCTGGTCGCGCCGCGGGCGATGCGCGCGATCTCGATCGCGTCGCGGTTGCGCTGGCGGCCCAGCGAATAGGCGTGGAACGCCTTGTCGGTCAGCTTGGCGAGGTCGCCGAGGCAGTCGAGATGGCGGATCGAGGCGTGCAGGTCGACCGGCTCGACCGGATAGCCGCCGGTCATGTGGATGACGTTGAAGCTCTGCGCCAGCTTCACCAGATTGCGGAAATCCTCCTGGCTGCCGGGCCGGCGGCCCTTGTCCGCATCCGAGCAGTTCGGCGCGCTCGCCACCTGCGCGAAGATCACGTTGTCGCCGCCGAACCGCAGGCTGTGCGCGGGATTGCGCGCGTGCAGCGTGAACTCCGCCGGCGCCAACTTGATCTTCTCCAGGATCAGCCCGCGATCGAAACGCACGCGATTTGTTCCGGCCTCAACCCGCGCGCCGGCGCTGCGTGCCAGTTCGCGCGCGTCGGGGTCGAGGAAATCCATGCCGATCTCCTCGAGGATGGTCAGCGACGCCTCGTGGATCGCCTCGATTTCCTCGGCGCCGATGAACTCGACCGGCTTGAAACGCCGGCGCGGCTGGCGGAACGGCGCCTGGGCCGCGCCGGCGTCGCCGCCGCGGTGCGCGCGCCCGGCCCTGCCGCC
>JBQTIS010000277.1:0-4290 GCA_052387895.1 Rhodospirillales bacterium
TGCGCTGGGATCGGGCGAACTCCACGATCCGGTCCAGCTCCAGCGCGCCGATCGCAACGCATTCCGCCACGTCCGCGATGCCGGCGTTGCCCGGCGCGCAATAGAGCCTGTCGCACAAGGGCGAGGCCGCGACCGCCCAGCACAGGGCGTGCTCGCGCCCGCCCGATCCCACCACCAGAATCCTCAAACGCCCGTTCCCCCGATCCGCCGCACCCCGTGTATCATGGACCGGCCATGCCGACGCAAGCCTCCTCCGGCGCGCCCGCCGCCCCCGGCTCGAACCTGCCGGAGTTCACGGTCGCCGAGTTGTCGCGGGCGCTGAAGCGCGCGGTCGAGGACAATTTCGGCCGGGTGCGCGTGCGCGGCGAGGTTTCCGGCTTCAAGCGCGCCGCCTCGGGCCATCTCTATCTGTCGCTCAAGGACGCCGAGGCGGTGCTGGACGCGGTGTGCTGGCGCGGCACGGCGGGGCGGCTTGCGCTCAAGCCCGAGGACGGCATGGAGGTGATCTGCACCGGGCGGCTCACCACCTACATGGAGCGCTCGCGCTACCAGCTCGTGATCGAGCAGATGGAGCTGGCGGGCGAGGGCGCGCTGCTGAAGCTGCTGGAGGACCGGCGCAAGAAGCTCGCGGCCGAGGGACTCTTTTCTGCCGAACGAAAGAAAAAGCTGCCCTACCTGCCTGGCGTGATCGGCGTGGTCACCTCGCCCACCGGAGCGGTGATCCGCGACATCCTGCACCGCCTGGACGACCGCTTCCCCAGGCACGTGCTGATCTGGCCGGTGCTGGTGCAGGGCGAGGGCGCGGCCGAGCAGATCGCCCAGGCGATCGAGGGCTTCAACCGGCTGGAAGCCGGCGGCGCGGTGCCAAGGCCCGACGTGCTGATCGTCGCGCGCGGCGGCGGCAGCCTCGAGGACCTGTGGGCGTTCAACGAGGAGATCGTGGTGCGCGCGGCGGCGATGAGCCGCATTCCGCTGATCTCGGCCGTGGGCCACGAAACCGACACCACGCTGATCGACTTCGCCGCCGACGTGCGCGCGCCCACGCCCACGGCGGCCGCCGAGATGGCGGTGCCGGTGCGCGCCTTGCTGCTGGCGCAGCTGCTGGAGCTGGAAACGCGCATGGCCGCGGCGGCCGGACGCCAGGTGGCCGACCGCCGCCTGCGCCTCGGCGACCTGGCGCGCGCCCTGCCGCGCCCGCGCCAGGCGATCGAGGAATCCGCGCAGCGCCTCGACGGCTGGGCCGAGCGCCTGGCCAACGCCGCGCGGCGGTTCCTGATCGAGCGCCGCCAGCGCGTGGCTGAATCCTGGGCCGCGGCTCCGCGCCCCGCCCAGTTCCTGGGCCGGCGCGCCGACGCGGCATCGGCGCTGGCCCAACGCCTGCGCCCGCATCTGGTGGCGCGGCGCGTGGACGAGGGCGCCGCCCGCTCCGCCGATCTCGCCGCTCGGCTGATCGCTTCGGCCGGCCGGGCGGTGGCGCAGGCGCGCCAGCGTTTCGATTCGCTCGGCGGCCTGTTGGAAAGCTATTCCTACCAGCGCGTGCTCGAGCGCGGCTTCGCCCTGGTGCGCGACGCCGCCGGCCAGCCCGTCACCGCCGCGGCCCAGGCCCCGGCCGGCGCGCGCATCGGCATCCGCTTCCACGACGGCGACATCGCCGCGACGGTGACGGGAACCTCCGCGCCGGCGCTAAGGCGGAAGAAGACGCCGGACGGCTCGCCTGGCGGATCGCAGGGATCGTTGCTGTGAGACGCCTTGCGATTTCGACTGTAGTTGCGGCTTTGGCGCTGATCGCGCCCGCCCATGCCGGCAGGCTCGAGTTCGCCGGCGCGTTCGTGCAGGGCGGGCTGGTGGAGGGCCGAACCGAGCCGGGCAGCAAAATCGCGCTCGACGGCCGGCCGGTGCGGGTGTCGCGCGAGGGCGTGTTCCTGCTCGGCTTCGGGCGCGACGCGACCAAGGCCACGCTGGAGGTAGCCCATCCCGGCGGCCGGCGCGAGACCCGCGCGCTCAAGATCGAAAGGCGCAAGTTCGACATCCAGCGCATCGACGGCCTGCCCGAGGCCTTCGTCACCCCGCCGCCGGAGGTGGAAGCGCGGATCAAGGAGGAGGGCGAGCTGGTCGACCGCGCGCGGCGGCTGGACGATCCGCGCACCGATTTCCTCCACGGCTTCGGCTGGCCGGTGCTGGGGCGCATCTCCGGCGTCTATGGCAGCCAGCGCATCCTCAACGGCAAGCCGCGCGCGCCGCATTGGGGCGTCGACATCGCGGCGCCGGTGGACACGCCGGTCCTAAGCCCCGCGCCGGGGGTGGTGACGTTCGCCGCCGACCTCTATTTCACCGGCTGGACGCTGATCCTCGACCACGGCCACGGGCTCAGCTCCGTGTTCATGCACATGACTCGCGCGACCGCCAAGCCGGGCCAGCGCGTCGCCAGGGGCGAGGAGATCGGCCGGCTGGGCGCAACCGGCCGCGCCACCGGCCCGCATCTGCATTGGGGCATGAACCTGTTCGGCACGCGGCTCGACCCGCAGCTCCTGGCGCCGCCGATGCTGCGCTGCTACCCGTTTCTCAGCCGATCGGAGTTTGAGTCCGTTCGCCATTTGAGCCTGTCGGGCTCAGTTGCGCAACGGGGCGGGGCGCGAAGCCCCTCGGGTAGCGCAGCGCCTCGCCCCGTTGCATGGCGAGAGCGCTGGCCGCGGCGAAGGCCGCGGGCGTCTGGTTGCCGATCGCGCTATGCGGCCGGCCGGTGTTGTAGTCGATCCGCCAGGCTTCGATCTTCGACCGAGCGTCAGCGAGGCTCTCGAACCAGTGTTCATTCAAACATTCGTCCCGCAGCCGGCTATTGAACGCTTCGATGAAGGCATTCTGCTGCGGCTTGCCGGGCGCGATGTAATGCCAGTCGATTCCGCTCTCGGCGGACCAGCGCAGCACGGCGCGTCCGCTCATCTCCGTCCCGTTGTCGCTGACGATCACTAGAGGCTTGCCGCGCAGGGCTATGATGCGGTCGAGCTCGGCGACCAGCCGCATCCCGTTGATCGAGCTGTCCGGCACGCAGGCCAGGCTCTCCTTGGTGAAGTCGTCAATCACGGTCAGGATGCGGAACCGCCGCCCGGTCCCCAGCTGGTCTGCCACGAAGTCCAAGGACCAGCGCCGGTTCGGCCCCTGCGGCAGCGCCAGCGGGGCCCGTAAGCCTACGGCCCGGCGACGGCCGCGCCGCCGGCGCACCGCCAATCCTTCCTCCCGGTACAGCCGATAGATCTTCTTCAGGTTCACCTTCACCCCCTGCCGTTCCAGCATCCAGCCCAGCCGCCGGTAGCCGAACCGCCGCCGATCCGCCGCCAACGCACGCAGCCGCTCGCGGATCGGCCCATCGTCCGGCCGCCGCGAGCGGTACTGGAAGCTCGACCGATCGATCCCCACCAGCCTGCAGGCGCGGCGCTGGCTAAGCCCGTGCGTCCCCACCGTGTGGCGCACCGCGCGGCGCCGCGCCGCAGGCTTCAGAAGTTTCCCGTGGCGATATCCTTCAGCGCCGCGTTGTCCAGCATCGCCTCGGCCAGCAGCTTCTTCAGCTTCCGGTTCTCCTCCTCAAGCTGCTTCAACCGCCGCGCCTCAGACACCGTCAACCCGCCGTACCGGGCCTTCCAGTTGTACAGCGTCGCCTCGCTGATCCCATGCTCCCGGCACAGCTCAGACGCCTTGGCTCCGGCCGCATGCAGCCGCAACACCTCGATGATCTTCTCTTCCGTGAACCTCGATCGCTTCATAGTCCGCTCCTTCCAAGGGCGCGGACTCTAACTCATCCCGGCCGAGTTACCGGGTAGCAGCGCATTATCGGCCTGCGCCATTCAGCCATATGGCCTGGACGACCCGATGGGCGCTGGCGCGGCCATCAAGCGTTGCTTCGGCACACCACACGAACAGCGCACCCTGCCGGACTGGTTTGTGATATTCGGGCCGGCGCTGGCGTGTCGATGATCGGACCTTGGGACGCTGCCGGACAGTCCGCTGGCTCATGGTCTGGCCGGGTGAGGGCAGCCGCAGGCCTCTTAAGGCGCATTTTGACGATCTCGACAAGATTTTCCCGTATGCTACACTTGTATACATATGAAGCATAGAGGGTTGGATGTGACCAAGACCGTTCTCGTTACCACACGGGTTGAGCCGGCGGTGAAGAAGAAGCTCAGGGCCATTGCCGCGAGCACCAAGCGCAGCGAGAGCTTTCTGGCCAACGAAGCGATCGAGGCGTTCGTGTCGGCGAATGAATGGCAGGTCGAGCTGATCAGGGAACGACTCGCC
>JBQTIS010000278.1:0-7959 GCA_052387895.1 Rhodospirillales bacterium
GGAACACGCGGAAGAACACGTCGTCCCACGCGTCCGTCTCGCGCGTTCCTACGCCGATGCGCCGCGCCTCGGCTGCGAGCCTGGCGGCGTCGGGCTTAAGCGGATCGGGCGCGGTCGCCAGCAAGTCGATACCGGCATGACGGCTGAAGGCATCGGCGGCGCCCAGGTATTCCCATGGCAGGCGCGGGTCGCTCGTCACGCTTTTCCAGCGATAGCCGCCCGCGGGCGAAGCGGCCGCCCGCAGCAGGCCCTCGCAATCCCGCATGATGTCGCGATAGCCGGCTCCCGCCCGGTACCATTCCAGCATGGTGAATTCGGGGTGGTGGGTGGGCCCGCGCTCCTGGTCGCGGTAGCAGCGCGCGAGCTGGTAGATGCGCGTCTCGCCCGCGACCAGCAGCTTCTTCATCGCATATTCGGGCGAGGTGTGCAGATAAAGCGTGCCGCGCCCGCCCCTGGCGCCCCGGATCTCGGTGGCGAAGGCGTTGAGATGGGGCTCGATCCCCGGCGAGGCCACCAGCGCGGGAGTCTCGACTTCGACGAAGCCTTCGTCCGCGAACCAAGCGCGGATCGCGGCCACGATCTCGCCCCGGCGCTTGAGCAAGGGGCGCCGGGCCGCGTGGCGGTCCGGCCGCCACCAGGGCGCGCGGTCGGGCGTATTTGCGCCGGGCATTGTGGTCCTTCCACCCGTCTGCTAATCAGGCGGCCGTTTCTTTAAAGCAAGGCGGGCCCCAAGGCTATTCGCGCCTGGGCGCCACGGGATCGGGAATGAAAGTCCAAGCCAATACACTGCGCGCAGGGAACGTCGTCGATCTGGACGGCAAGCTGCATGTGGTCACCAAGTCCGAGATCATCACCCCCGGCAAGGGCGGCGCCTTCGTCCAGGTCGAGATGAAGGGCATCCGCGACGGCGTGAAGAAGGATTTCCGCTACCGCACCGGCGACACGGTCGAGCGCGCGCAGTTGGACGACCGCGAATACCAGTTCCTGTTCGGCGACGGCGACACCTATACCTTCATGGACGCCGAGACCTTCGAGCAGGTGGTGGTGCCCCGGGAGGTCATCGGCGACCCGGTGCGCTGGCTGAAGGAGAACATGACCGTCTCGATGCGCACCTTCGAGGGCATGCCGGTGACAGTCGAACTGCCGCAGACCGTCGTCATGGAGATCGTCGAGGCCGACGCGGCGGTGCGCAGCCAGACCGCCTCGTCGTCCTACAAGACCGCGAAGCTGGAGAACGGCGAGAAGATCATGGTGCCGGTGCATATCGGCGCCGGCACGCGCGTCGTGGTCAACACCGCCGACGGCAGCTACCGCGAGCGCGCGAAGGACTAGCATCGTTCCTATCGGAGGCCGCATGGCCGGCCGCTTCACCGAGACGCTTGAGCAAGCCGACCCCGAGGTGGCCGAGGCCATCGCCGGCGAACTGCACCGCCAGCAGGACCAGATCGAGCTGATCGCGTCCGAAAACTTGGTCAGCCGCGCCGTGCTGGAGGCGCAAGGCTCGGTGCTGACCAACAAAACGGTCGAGGGCCTGCCGGGCAAGCGCTATTACGGCGGCGCGGAATTCGCGGACCGGATCGAAAGCCTGGCGATCGAACGAGCGAAGAAACTGTTCGGCTGCGCCCATGCCAACGTGCAGCCGCATTCCGGCAGCCAGGCGAACCAGGCGGTGTACCTGGCGCTGCTCGGGCCCGGCGACGCGATCCTCTCCATGCGCACGACGGCGGGCGGGCATTTGAGCCACGGCCATCCCGCCAGCCAATCGGCCAAGCACTACGCGATCCAGAACTACGGCGTGTCGGCCGCGGACGAGCGCATCGACTACGGCGAAGTCGAGGAACTGGCGCGCCGCCACCGGCCCAAGCTGTTGATCGCCGGCGGGTCGGCCTATCCGCGGCAAATAGACTTCGCGCGGTTGCGCCGAATCGCCGACGCGGCGGGCGCGCTGCTGATGGCCGACATCGCGCATTTCGCCGGGCTGGTGGCGACGGGCCTGCACCCGCATCCCTTCCCGCACGCCCATGTCGTCACCACTACGACCTATAAGAGTCTGCGCGGGGCCAGAGGCGGCATCGTCATGACCGACGATCCGGCGCTGGCGAGGAAGATCGATAGCGCCGTGTTCCCGGGCGTGCAGGGCTCGGTGCTGCTGCACGGCGTGGCGGGCAAGGCGGTGTGCCTGGGCGAGGCACTGAAGCCGGAGTTCGCCGCCTATCAGCGCGCGGCGCTGGACGGCGCCCAGGCCCTGGCCGGGGCGCTGGCCAAGGCCGGCTTGCGCCTGGTCTCGGGCGGCACCGACGTGACGCTGATGCTGGCCGACCTGTCGGCCAAGGGCGTCGGCGGCCAGCGCGCCTCGGAAAGCCTGGAGGCCGCCGGGCTGACCGTGAACAAGAACGTGATCCCGAACGACAAGCGCCCGGCCACGGATCCTTCGGGCCTGCGCCTCAGCAGCAACGCGGGCGCGGCGCGCGGCTTCGGGGCCGCCGAGTTTCGCCAGATCGGGCAGTGGATCGGCGAGGTGCTGGACAGCCTCGTCCGCCAGGCCAACGACAACGCGGAAACGGAAGGCAGGGTGCGCGAGCGGGTTTCAGCCCTGCGCCGGCGGTTCCCGGTCTATCCGTGAAAGCCCCTTGACCTTAAAGACTTTTCGCGCGACCTAACGGCGCCCCTTGCCGGCCCCAACCGAGGGCCCTGATGGACAGCGATGAGCGATATCCCCGTCATCTCCGCCGTCGTGCCGGTGCGCGACGAGGCCGGCAACATCGACCGGCTGATCGCCGAGCTCGAGCGCGCGCTGCGGCCGCTGAAGGATTTCGAGATCGTCTATGTGGACGACGGCAGCATCGACGGCACCGGCCCGGCGCTGACCGTGGCTGTGTCGCGCGTGCCCGAGCTGCGCGTGCTGCGCCACGCCCGGAGCTGCGGCCAGTCGGCGGCGCTTTGGACCGGCGTGCGCGCGGCGCGCGCGGCCTGGGTGGTGACGCTGGACGGCGATGGGCAGAACGACCCCGCCGACTTCGCGTTGCTGCTGAAGGCCTGCGACGAGGAGCTGAAGCGCCTCGGCGATCCCGAGGCGGCCGTCATGGTCTGCGGCCGGCGCGCCAGGCGGCGCGACGCCCTCGTGAAGCGCTTGAGCTCGCGCGTCGCCAACGCCGTGCGGGCGCGGCTGCTCGGCGACCGCACGCCCGACGCCGGCTGCTCGCTGAAGCTGTTCCGCCGGCGCGACTTCCTGCTGCTGCCCTATTTCGACCACATGCACCGCTTCCTGCCCGCGCTGATGCTGCGCCAGGGCGGGCACGTGCTGTCGGTCGACGTCAACCACCGGCCGCGCATGAGCGGCCGGTCGAACTACGGCGTTTTCGACCGCCTCTGGATCGGGATCGTGGATCTTCTGGGCGTGATGTGGCTGATGCGTCGCGCGCGCATGCCCGAGATCGCCGCGCCGCCGGCGGACAAGGACAGGAAATAGGGAGACTGCATGAGCGCAAACGCGGTTTGGCTGGCGATCGGCTTCATCGGCCAGGGATTGTTCTCGGCCCGATTCATCCTGCAATGGCTGAAGAGCGAGCGGATGCGCCGCAGCGTCATTCCCGTGGCGTTCTGGTATTTCAGCCTGGCGGGCGGGATCACGCTTTTGTCCTACGCGATCTGGCGCCAGGATCCGGTGTTCATCGCCGGCCAGGCCGGCGGGCTCGTCATCTACGCGCGCAACCTCTATTTCATCTGGCGCGAGCGGCAAATAGAACCGGCGGCGGGGTGACGCGATCCTAGCGGCACTCGCCGCTGCCCTGGGGAAACAGCGCGTAGCCCAGCTTGACGGTACGCTTGCTGGAGCGGCGGAAGTTCTGCTCGATCACGCCCGATTTGTGCGGCTCGTCCGGCCGCACCCCCAGCCTGATCTTCACGAACCCGGCGATGTCGTCGGGCAACGGCACGCCGTCCTCGGCCGCGTCCCAGATCAGCAGGCACTGCCCGCCGCCGCCGGTTCGGCGGTTCGGCGGCACGAAATCGGGATAGCGCAGGGTGTACATCGGACTTTCGGGAAAATGGGTGCGCAGATTGCCGCCGACGTGGTGATCGTCGGCCACGATCACGCCGCGCGCGAACCCCGCCGAACGCAGCTTTTCCGCGATGCCGGCGTAGTCCCATTGCAGATAGCAGCGCCCGCAGCGGTCGGTGACCGCGAAGCCGCGCCAGGCCGATGCCGCCAGCACCGTCAGAACGGCGAGCGCGACGACGGCCAAGAACGCCCGGCCGCGCCACGAACCGGAATCGACCGGCAAGCCCGCATGCTTGACGCGCAGGAACAGCCACACCGGCGCGGGCGCGAGCGCCATGATCATGTAGTGGTATTTGATGGTGGTGGCGCCCGCGAACAGCACGAAGCCGGCCATGACCGCGTAGCCGAACATAAGCCAGCGGTCGAACAACAGCCGCGTGTCGCGCCCCTCGGCCGGCGCGGCCAGGCCGGGTTTCAACGCGCGCCAGAACAGCAGGATCCACAACGCCACCCCAGGCGCGAGAAAATCGAAGGAGGACCGCACGATGCTGACCAACCCCGCCGCCGCCCCCGCCCAATAGCCGCCCTTCCAGCCCACCTGCAGCGCGCCGGTGAAGGCGCCGCGGAAATTGTGCGCCCCGTACTTCATCCACAGCCAGTGCGGCGCGAATAAAAGCAACGCGACCAGGGCGGACGCGAGGATGCGCTTGTCGAGCAGGGCGCGGCGCAGGCGCGCATCGAACAGTCCCGCGGCGGCCAGCGTGGCGGCGATGACCGGAAAGTTGTACTTGGTGAGCGCGCCCAGCCCCAGGACCGCGCCCAGCGCCAGATAGTCGCGCCACTGCGCGCCGTCGCGCAGGCGCAGCGCCACGTACATCAGCGCCGATGCCATGGTCAGCAGCAGAACCGACTCGGTGTAGTTCTGCGTGACGTCCCAGCCGAACATGTAGGTGACGAGCCAGGTCAGCGTCGCCAGCGCCGCCAGATAGGCGTCGCCCAGCGCCCGCGCGGACGCCAGGAAGAAGAACGCATAGGCGAGATAGAGCGAGGCGAACTTGACCAGCGCATGGGCCGGCACGCCGTGGCCGAGCGCCTCGTTCGCCGCCATCACCAGCCAGGCATAGAGCGGCGGCTGAGTGGGGTTGTAGCCCAGCGCCCAGCCCTGGGCGATGATCGCCTCGATCAGGTCGTCGCGGCCGAGCGAGGGCGAAACCGCCACCCGGAGGGCGAACTGGAGCAGCGCATAGGCCGCCAGCAGCAGCAGAAAGCCGCGCCGGCCGCCGGTTGGTCCGCCGAAGCGCACCAGGGCCGCGGCCGTCACGGCCGGCGGCACCAGAACTGGTACATCGTGCGGAACGTGCCGGGCCGCTGCTCTTCGATCTGGCGCCAGCGGTCGAGATCGACGCGCCGACGATCGTCGGGGAACAGCTTGGCGTAGGCCAGCCGCGCGCCCTCGTCCACCACCTCGAACCCGAGGAAATTCAGTTTCAGCGCCTCGATCGCGGCGGCGATTTGCGGCAGCGTGAAACCGGTCTCCTGGACGTGGAACAGCAGGTCGCGGCAGCCGCTGATCGAGGCGAAGTCGAGCTCGTCGGCCACCTTGCGCACCGGATCGTCCGGCGCCAGCGCGCGCACCGCGCCGCGCGCCGCGCGCACGCCATCGGCCGTCGCGGGAAAACCGCGCGCGGCGACGAAGCGGCGCGCCGCCGCGATGCCTTGGCGCGCCAGCGTGCTGTAAAGGCCGATCTTGATGAACCCGCCGGGCTTCAGCAGATCGACCAGGATCGCCCAGCCCTTCAGCGGATCGGCCATGTGGTGCAGCACGCCCGAGGCCTCGATCAGATCGAAGCGTTCGCCGATCGCGTCGAGGCCCAGAATGTCGGCCTGGCGGAAACGGATATTGTCGACGCCCAGCTCGTGCGCGCGGCGCATGCCGTAGGCCAGCGACGCGCGGCTGAGGTCCACCGCCAGGATGTCGCTGTCGGCGTAGCGGAACGCGACGTTGAGCGCGTGCCGGCCGGTGCCGCATCCCGCCACCAGGATGCGGTGCCGCGGCGGCGGAATCACGGCCGGATCGAGCGCCGGGAACAGGCCGGTCAGCACCTCGGCCAGCGGCCGGGCGGGACGGCGCGTGATCGAGCGCCAGCGCGGATACGGGTTCTCCTCGTATTGCCGGCGCACGGCCGCCGAGGTGGCGTCCGCCACCTCGGTCAGGCTCTGCATCGCGTCGGCCAGCTTGCGCTCTTCCGCCGGCTCGTCGATCTGGCGCTTCACGACCTCGTCCAGATCCGCGATCGCGCGCCGTGCGCGCCGCGCCGCCTCGGCCGCGCCGCTCAAGGCGCCCAGCGGGCGGTACATGGCCAGCGTCATCAACAGCTCGGCCGCGGCCTCGGAGTCGATCGCTAGCGCCTCACGCGCCAGGCGCCGAGCAAGCTGCTCCACCGCCTTGGCCTCCGCGGCGCTTTCGGAGGCGGCGTAGTTCGTGGCGAAACCCTGGCAGGCGAGCGAGGCGGCGACGGCGTAGTCGCCCGTGGCGGCCTCCAGCGGCTGGCCCCTCGCCACGCGTTCGAGGAACAGCCGGCGCAGCGCGGCCGCCAGGGTTTCCAGGCGCTCTTCCGACAGGACCGTCTCGCGCAACAGGCCGTGGAACAGCGGATCGGCGGCCAGCGCGCGCGCTTCCGCGCCATTCCACCAAGCCGTCAGCTTGGCGGCGGCCGCTTGCCAAGGCTGGCCCGCCACGGCCAGCGGCGCTTGCAGCGCCGCGCGCGCCAGGATCAGGCTGGCGGTGACGCCCATCAGATCCTGGCGGTCGATGTCGGTTTGCGCGAACAGGCTGACCACGCCCTCGACCACCGCGGGGCTGGCGGATTTCAGGCGCACCGACCTGAGGCCCGTGGCCAGGGCCTGGGCGAAATCGGCGCGGTCGCGCGCCAGGCGATAGGCCTGGAAATGGTGCTTCAGGGCTTCCATCGGCCGGCCGGCGGCGCTCAGCGCCTGGCCCAGGTTGTGATGCGCGGCGGCGTAGCCGGGTCTGAGCTCGATGGCGCGGCGATAGGCCGCCACCGCCTCCTCGCCGTGGCCTTCGGCGCGCAGCGCCACGCCCAGATTGTGGTGCGCCTCGGGATTTTCCGGGTGCGCCTTGACGATGCGGCGGTACGCGGCCACGGCCTCGGCGGCGCGGCCGTGACGCAGAAGCGCGGCGGCGTCGCGCAACGCCGCGGCGACGGCGGCCGGCGGCGGCATGCGGCCGCCGTTTCCGGACCGGCTGGAGCTCGACGTCATGGGGGGCATGGCCTGGTTGGTTCCATCGCGTGCGCGGCGGGAAGGTTCGCGCGACTGGGGCGCGATGTCCATATTGCATCTGCCGCTGCGGCGGGCGGCAGTCATCCGCCCGGTAACGCTATCAGTATCGCCGCTGGGGCCCTAGCGGGTTTGCGCCGGGGCCCGGCGCAGCCGCGCCATGCGTTCGCGCGCGAAGGCCGAGGGCGGCAGCCGCCATTTCGCCTCGAGCCCGACGATGAAGCCGCCCTGCTCCATCTCGAGCACGAACGGGTCGACCAGGGCGCGAAACGCCTCGTCGTCGCGGCGCATGCCGATCGCCCAGGGAATCACCTGCAACGGCGGCAGGGCGAGGCGGAAATCGGCGCTCCAGTCGGCTTCGGCGAGCCGCGCGGCCAGCGCCGAGTCGTCGTAAGCCAGCCCCTCGCATTGGCCGTCGCGCAGCGCCTTGAACGCCGCGGGCGCGGCCGGAAAACGCAGCATCTCGGCGCCGAGCTGGACAAGCTCCGAATCGTAGCCGGCGCCCTCGATCGCGCAGACGCGGCGCCGGCGCAGATCGCTCCAGGCGCGCAAGGGGGCGTCCTTGCGCGCCAGCAGTCCCACGCCCGAGGCGTAATAGGGTTCGCTGAACAGCACCTGCGCGCGGCGGTCGTCGGTCGTGGCGAGGCTGGCGATGACCA